>JAAYGH010000159.1 GCA_012727825.1 Trueperella sp. | reverse complement strand
GTTGACACTGCGGAATTCGTCGCCGCCAAACTCGGGATCGACCCGGTGGAGGTGGGCGTCTGCTCGACTGGACTCATCGGAGAGCTGCTTCCGATGGACAAGATCCGGGCGGGCGCTGAGGCGGCGATCGCGGCCCTGAGTGAGAGCGGGAGCGATGACGCCGCACGCGCCATTATGACCACAGATACCCAACCAAAGCAGGCTGGCATCACGGGTGAGTACACGATCGGCTCGATGGCCAAGGGCGCGGGAATGCTCGCACCAGGCATGGCCACGATGCTGTGCGTCATCACGACTGACGCGGTACTCACGCAAGCGCAAGCTCAAGCCGCGCTCGATGTTGCCGTGGACCATTCCTTAAATCGGATCGATTCCGATGGCGCGATGTCCACGAACGACATCGTGATCCTCATGGCATCGGGAGCATCGGGCGTCACACCCGAAGATTTCACTGAGAAGCTGACGGCTGTCACTCAGTCATTGGCGCGGCAGTTGATCGGCGACGCCGAGGGCGCATCCCACGATGTGCTCATCCGCGTGATCGGAGCTAGTTCAGACGATGCAGGACTTGCCGTCGCGCGTGCGATCTCGCGCTCAAATCTTCTGAAGGCCGCAATCTTTGGTAATGACCCTAACTGGGGTCGAGTGATTGCTCAGGCTGGCACGGTTCCGGTCGACGTCGCACCCTTTGATCCAAACAAGCTCGACGTGTGGTTCAACGGTGTTCACGTATGCAAGGCAGGGGGAGTCGGCGACGATCGCTCGCTCGTCAACCTCGCAGCAAACCGAGACGTTACCATCGAAATCGAGCTCCATGCGGGAGATCGCATCGTTGAACTGTGGACCAACGATCTGACTCATGACTACGTCCACGAGAACTCGGCGTATTCAACATGAGTCAGACAATCCTCGAGCGGCTCCAAGGAGCTCAAGCCAAAACTGAAACACTCATCGAGGCGTTGCCGTGGATCAGGGAATTTACCGGTAAGCGTGTCGTGATTAAGTACGGCGGCAACGCCATGATCAACGACGAACTTAAGCGAGCCTTCGCGAAGGACATCATCTTCATGCGGTCGGTGGGACTCCACCCGATCGTCGTGCACGGCGGTGGGCCGCAAATCAATACGATGCTTCAACGAGTGGGTATCCAGTCCGAGTTCCGCGCCGGCCTGCGTGTGACTGACAAGGAAACGATGAACGTCGTGCGCATGGTGCTCACCGGCCAGGTGCAGCGCGAGCTTGTATCGCTCCTGAACCTTGATGGTCCTTATGCGATGGGGATTTCCGGTGAAGATGCAGGCTTGCTCACCGCACGTCGTCGCACGGCAACGATCGGCGGCGCGGTGGTTGATATCGGTCACGTGGGCGACATTCTTAGTGTCAATACGGACTCCCTCAACCACATGCTTGGTGCAGGAATGATCCCCGTGGTGTCGACTGTGGCCGTGGACGTGAACAATCCCGAAGAGGTGCTCAACGTCAACGCGGACAGCGCGGCTGGAGCAATCGCTGAGGCGGCTGGAGCTGACAAGCTCATCATGCTGACCGACGTCGAGGGTCTGTATCTTGATTGGCCACACAAGTCTTCGCTCGTCTCGGAGATCCACCCCGATGACCTGCGCGATCTCCTGCCGAATTTGGATTCGGGCATGAAACCGAAGATGGAAGCGGCTCTCTATGCCCTCGATCATGGAGTACCCAAAGCGCATATTATTGATGGCCGGATGGCACACTCGATGTTGCTCGAGATCTTCACCGACGCCGGCATCGGAACTCAAGTCACGGAGGCGGCCGAGCGGACACACAGCTATGCGGACGATACGACAACCGACCTCCCAGAAAAGGACGCACAGTGAATTACGAGGATCTGTATCGCCAAACCATGATGAACGCCTTCGGCTCACCCCAGCTCGTCATCGATCGGGGCGTGGGCGTGTATGTGTGGGACACGAATGGGAAGAAGTATCTCGATCTGCTTGCGGGCATCGCCGTCAACACGCTGGGTTACGGGCACCCGGCGATCGTCAACGCCATAAGCGAGCAGGCAAAAAAGGTCACACACACCTCGAACTTCTTCGCCACGGTGCCACAGCTCGAGCTCGCAGAGAAGCTCCAACATGCGCTGTCCGACGACGGATACGTCGGTGCATCGGCACGGATGTTCTTTTGTAACTCCGGCACCGAAGCGAACGAAGCAGCGATGAAAATCGCACTACTGCACAAGCCACAAGGTACGATCATCGCGCTCAAAAACGGCTTCCACGGGCGCACACTCGGTGCGCTGTCTCTGACACACAAGCCTGCGATACGCGAACCGTTCGAACCTCTTCCGGGCAACGTCCTGTTCATTGAGCCGACGATCGCCGCGCTAGATGCGGCCGCAAACGACGGCGTTGCCGCCATATTTGTTGAAACCATCCAGGGCGAGGCTGGAGTCCAGCCTCTGTCTGAGGAATTCCTACGCCGTGCACGCAGCGTTGCTGATCGTTCCAACGCACTGCTCGTCGTCGACGAAGTCCAAACAGGGATCGGCCGTACAGGACGCTGGTTCGCACACTCGGATATCGTCAAGGCAGACGTCATTACATTGGCGAAAGGCCTCGGCGGTGGCGTGCCGATCGGTGCCGTCATTGGAATTGAACATGGTGGGCAACTCATGGGTCCGGGTAGCCACGGTTCGACCTTCGGCGGCAATCCGCTTGCTGCTGCCGCCGCTGTTGCGGTGCTGGGCGAGGTTGAGGGAATGTTAGCCGACGTGTCTTCCACCGGAGACTGGCTAAGGAGTGAACTGGAACTCATCGGATACGAAACGCGGGGTGCGGGCCTACTCATCGGCGTCGTCGTCGATCAAGCGACCGAGCTGCAAAAGGAACTATTGGAACGCGGATTCATCGTCAACGCACCGAATGACGATACGATCCGCGTGGTGCCTCCGCTCATCATCACGCGTGCGGAATTGCAGCCGTTCATCGACGTCATGAAAGAGTTGAGATGAGTGCAATATTGACCCGCGCCGCTCGATTGGCGCGAATAACTACCATTGTTGAATCGAGTCCCATTTCATCGCAAGGCGAGCTACGCCAGTTACTGGCCGATGTAGGAATCGAAGTGACGCAAGCGACCCTTTCACGCGATCTCGACGAACTCCAGGCGCGCAAAGAGCCAACGCCGGATGGCGGGCGCGCATACCGCATTCCGTCTCCAGGGGTGGCCGGAGAACAGGAAAGCGCGGCTGTTGGAAACTTGCAACGATGGGCACGAGAGGTCATGGTCTCGGCACAAGCTGCCGAGAATCAGCTCGTGCTTAGGACCCCGCCAGGAGCGGCACAGCTCCTTGCTTCCGCGCTCGATCGGGCAGTGCTCGACGGCGTACTTGGATGCATCGCTGGCGACGACACCGTACTTGTCATCACAGAAAACCACGAACGGGCCGACAAGGTATTGAACTACCTCATCGACATCGCTCAAGCACAAACGTCAAACAACGAGGAATAAAGGAAGAAACATGGCAAAGGATCGCGTAGTACTCGCATACTCTGGAGGTCTTGACACCTCCGTGGCAATCGGATGGATCGCCGAACAGACCGGCGCAGAAGTTGTCACTGTGGCCGTCGATCTTGGGCAGGGCGGTGAAGATCTTGAAGTTATCCGCCAGCGTGCACTCGACTGTGGCGCGGTGGAATCCTACGTGGCTGACGCACGTGACGAATTTGCAGAGGAATACTGCATGCTCGATCTTCAGGCCAACGGCCTGTACATGGACTCATACCCGCTGGTCTCCGCGCTGTCACGCCCGGTTATC
>JAAYGH010000158.1 GCA_012727825.1 Trueperella sp. | reverse complement strand
TGTCGATGATCTTCTCGGGGCCAATTTCGTAGGCGTCTTGGAAGTACTCGAGATTGTCGTTCGTCATGTACGCAGCCGGGTAGTACACGCGGCCGAGCTTGCCTTCCTTACGAATCTCGATCTTGGACACGATCGGGTGGATCGACGACGTCGAGTGGTTGATGTACGAAATCGAACCGGTGGGCGGAACCGCCTGTAGATTCTGGTTGTACATGCCGTGCTCTTGCACGGCAGATTTGAGCTCGCGCCAGTCGTCCTGAGTCGGAACGTGAATTCCCTCGAAAAGTTCTGTCACGCGGTCATGCTCAGGCGCCCACTCCTGATCGATGTACTTGTCGAAATACGTGCCCTTCGCATAGTCAGAGTTCTCAAAGTTGTAGAACGACGTGCCGCGCTCTTTTGCGAGCTCGTTCGAGGCTTTAATCGCGTAGTAGGTGACGGTGTAGAAGTAGATATTGGTGAAGTCGATAGCCTCGGGTGATCCGTAGTGGATCCGTTCGCGGCCCAGGTAACCGTGCAGGTTCATCGCGCCAAGACCAATGGCGTGCGAAAGTTCATTGCCCCGCTTAACCGACGGCACCGACTCTATGGAGGTCTGATCCGACACGGAGGTCAGTGCACGAATCGCGGTGCGGATCGTCTGACCGAAGTCCGGAGAATCCATTGCCTTCGCGATGTTGAGCGAGCCAAGGTTGCACGAGATGTCACGGCCCACATGGTCGTAGGACAGGTCCGCATTGAACGTCGACGGTGTGGAGACCTGCAGGATCTCAGAGCACAGGTTGGACATCGAGATGCGACCCTCGATCGGGTTGGCCTTATTCACGGTGTCTTCATACACGATGTACGGATAGCCAGATTCGAACTGGATCTCGGCGAGCGTTTGGAAGAATTGACGCGCGCTGATCTTCGTCTTCTTAATCCGCTTATCGTCGACCATCTCGTCGTACTTTTCGGTCACGGAAATCTCGGAGAACGGCACGCCGTAAACGCGTTCGACGTCGTAGGGCGAGAAGAGGTACATGTCCGCGTTATCGCGCGCAAGCCGGAAGGTCACGTCAGGGATAACGACGCCGAGCGAGAGGGTTTTGATGCGGATCTTCTCGTCTGCATTTTCGCGCTTCGTATCAAGGAAGCGCATGATGTCGGGGTGATGCGCATTCAGATAGACCGCACCTGCACCCTGGCGTGCTCCGAGCTGATTCGCGTAGGAGAAGGAGTCCTCCAACAGCTTCATCACCGGGTTGACGCCTGACGACTGATTCTCGATGCGCTTGATCGGTGCGCCCTGCTCGCGCAGGTTCGTGAGGTTCAACGCCACGCCACCGCCGCGCTTGGAGAGCTGCAGCGAGGAATTAATCGCACGTGCAATGGATTCCATGTTGTCTTCAACGCGCAACAAGAAACAGGAGACGAGCTCGCCGCGAGCGGTCTTGCCAGCGTTCAAAAACGTCGGCGTCGCCGGCTGGAAGCGCCCAGAGATGATCTCCTCCATGAGTTCCATCGCCATGGCCTCGTCCCCTCGGGCGAGGAACAGCGAAACCATGCACACGCGATCCTCAAAGCGCTCGAGATAGCGGGTGCCATCGAACGTTTTGAGCGTGTATGAGGTGTAGTACTTAAACGCACCAAGGAAGGTGGGAAAGCGGAACTTGTGAGCGTACGCGGCCTGGTAGAGCTCCTTGATGAAGTCGAACGAGTACTGCTCAAGCACCTCCGGCTCGTAGTAGCCCTCCTCAAGGAGGTAATCCAACTTTTCCTTCAGATCATGAAAGTACACCGTGTTCTTATTGACATGCTGGAGGAAGTATTGGTGCGCAGCCTGCTTATCCGCATCGAATTGGATGTTGCCATCGGCGTCATACAGATTCAGCTGAGCATTCAGCGAGTGGTAATTGAGTCCCGGCGCCAGAATCTCTTCGCCCGTGTCCGTCAAAGTTGCTTCCAAAATTCTTCCAATCCCTCGCGAACAACCTGCACGTCTCTAGGAGTGCCCATTAGTTCGAACTTGTACATGTGTGGAACCTTAGTTTTCGCGGATATGATGTCGCCCGCGATGCAGAACCCCTCACCAAAATTGGTGTTGCCTGCCGAGATCACACCCTTGATGAACGAACGATTGTGTTCGTCATTCAAGAACTTGATGACCTGCTTAGGCACTGCTCCTCGAGCTGTGCCACCCCCGTATGTGGGAGTGATCAGGACGTAATCCTGATCGACGTTCAAAAACTCTTCCGTCGGACGAAGCGGGATGCGCTCAGCTGTGTATCCCAACTTGTCCACGAAGCGCTGGGTGTTGTTCGTAGCCGACGAGAAATAGACGATGTGGACCATCGACATCACTCCTAGACAACCTTATGATCTGTCAGATCAGGGCACTCCCCAAGGAGTACCCCGTGCCCAGCTGCCTCCTGAGCGCGTGATGAGGCGGTAAGGTCCGCCTCGTCACTTAAGCAGTAACGGTTTCGTTGATGTGGGCGGGGACAAGTGCCTTGATCTTGTCTGGGCGATATCCGGCCCAGTGGTCGCCGCCAGCGAAAATCACCGGCGCCTGCTGGTAGCCCAAGGCTTTAACGGTCGCTAATGCGTCAGCATCTTCGATCAGATCCACCTCGGTGAACTCCAGACCATGCTTGGTCAGCGCACGCGTCGTCGCTGTGCACTGAACGCAGGAAGGCTTGGTGTAAACGGTAATTGTCATCGGCGTGGCTCCTTCTATCTTCAAAATAAGAAATATCTTGACCGTGGGTGGATACGGGAAACAACACTACACCTAGTGGGTCAGATTGCAATCACCACTAGATGATGTGTTTCGGACATGTCGAGCCGAAGTCCGCGCCAACTCACCGAAAGACCTTTGTGGACAGGTTCCATTTTTCATCCACGAGACGATCCTCATCAAAAAGTTCACCACGTGATGTCCACAGTCGCGTCGCTAAGTTGCCAACGGGAGGCCGGCCACATGCCGTGGATCAATCGTCGTCGACCCGTCCGACAGATAAATTTCTCCACAAAACCACAAGCTGTGGAAAAGTCTTTCCACCTATCCACAAATGGTGACAATTCCATCCACACCGGTGGACAATGTCGCTGCTGAACCGGCACGCCTTCCCATGCAAACTCCCTAATGCCCCCTAATGCCCGTGCCGATGGTCCTAGGATCAGCTTTTTGGCGCACTTTCGCCATTTACCGAAAGATACCGCCCGGTCACCCACCTTGATTTCTTGAATCATTCTGGAGAAAATGGTGGGCATGGGATCACCGTTTGAAGATCAGCTACGTGAGGTTGGCCTACGCGTCACCCGCCCGCGCATCTCTGTGCTGGAGGAGCTCGAAGAGCACCCCCATTCGAGTGCAGATGACGTGCGGCAGGGCGTCACGCGCCGCCTCGGATCGGTGTCGACTCAAGCGATCTACGACGTGTTGCACATTCTGACCGAGAAACGTTTACTTCGAGAAGTTGAACCCCACGGCTCGGTGCCCCTCTACGAGCTCGCACGCCACGATAATCACCATCACCTGGTGTGCCGGTCCTGCAGGTCGATCGTCAACATCCCGTGCGTCGTCGGATCCGCGCCATGTCTAACGCCCAGCGATGATCATGGCTACCTTCTTGATGAAGCCGAAGTGACCTTCTGGGGCTTCTGCCCAGCGTGTCGCGAAGCGGGCCGTGGTATTGCCACAGAAGATCCCGTTGTACAATAGTTCATCTTATCGTTGAAAATCCGCTATCTTGCTGGAAATTTTGAAATAATAGAGCAGAACCTGCACGTTTAATAATGTTGAGACATCTGCGAAACCGAATCTTAGCATTGTGCTGTGCCACAAAAATCTGAGCCAGGGCTACCTGCGCCAGGCGTCATGAAAGGAACGCTCTTGGAAAAGATGAATGTCGAATCTTTCAATCTCGATCACACGAAGGTGGTTGCACCCTTCATCCGGGTAGCTGATGTGAAAGACCTTGGCGGTGTCACCCTCACCAAGTACGACATACGCTTCTGCCAGCCAAACGTCGACCATCTAGACATGCCCTCGATGCATTCCATCGAACATTCCTTTGCTGAATACTCACGAAATCATGCCGACGACGTCGTCGACTTTTCTCCGATGGGCTGCCAAACGGGCTTCTACCTTTTGCGATCAAACGAGCCCGATATCGACGGCACGATGGCACTCGTGGAAACATCCTTTCGGGACATTCTCAATGCCGATTCGGTACCGGCCGCCAACGAGGTTCAGTGCGGCTGGGGCGAGAGTCACTCTCTTGACGGAGCGAAAGCAGCAGTTCAGACGATGCTCGACAAGCGCGACGCATGGGGTGAGGTCTACGCATGACCGCCATTAATGCCATCATCGTCGCGGCGATGGAAGAGGAAATGGCGCCCTTCGATGAGATCTTCTCCGATTTTACGTTTTCTTCACGGCGCGTACCCGCTGGCAAAGCTCGGATGGCTCACAAAGGTCGCTCTTCTATCCTGTTTCTGACGACCGGAGTTGGGATGGTCGCGGCATCGACCTTACTCAGTTGGCTCATGTGCAAGTACACGCCACGCGTCATCATGTCTGTCGGTTCCGCCGGAGGGCTCGATTCAAAGCTTGCCATCGGCGACATCGTGATTGGCACGAATTACCTTCACGGCACGGCAGATGCGACCGCATTCGGATACGTGCGAGGCCAGATTCCGGGTCAACCCGCAAACTTTCCAATTCACGAATCACTTAACGCGCCGCTACGCAACATCCAGAGAAGCTCAGATCTGCCCATTCATCTGGGTGCAGTTGTTTCGTCTGATTCGTTCGTCACCAAGGACAACGTGGCAGACCTCCGGGAAGCATTTCCCGGCGTGTTATCGGCTGATATGGAATCACAGGCACTCGCCCAGGTTGCACACACCTTCGACATCCCATTCGTGTCAGTCCGCTCAATTTCTGACATTGTGGGCGCGGAGGAATCCGACAAGCAGGCGGACACCTTCACCCAGAAACTGGACGAGGTCGCCAAGGCCGCAGCACGAGCCGTCCTCGAGTTGATCTTGCAAGGCGATGCAACTGACGTCGAACGTTCGGAAAACGGCCCTGCGCAACATTTTTCCAAAGCGTCCCTTCAAGCGGCTCTCTATTTCATGCTCGCCCAAAGCCACCAGCTAGAACCGCGAATGGATGATTTACCAAAAGACCTCCACGACGAGGTCGGAGTTTATCTCGAGGGCCTCCGTCCCGAAGACCGACAGCGTACGTTGGGCCTCGTGGTTTCCGGCTATCACCTGTCGAAATCCGACCCATCTGCAGGCTTAACAGCGAAGGACTACGACTCCCATCGTACGACGTTCGTGGAGCACTATCCGGAGGACCAGCGCGGGGGATTCCTCTGGCCACCCACCTCGCAGACTGTAATTAAACGTTTCAACGGCTACTGGAATGACGCTTTGAGCTCGGTCGGTCTCATGCCCCGTCGCGGCCGCGGCCGCGGCGGCCTGAAGTTCACAGCTGATGACTACCTGTTCGCAATCCGTTCCTACATCGTTGATTCGCACCGTGAGCGTCGCCAGCCTTCGTTCAATAACTACTCGACGTGGCTTGTGGACACGGATAATGCCGGCAAGCTGCCGTCGGGTGCGGCGATACGCCAGCGCTTTGGCTCGTGGCGCGAGGCATTGAGTGCTGCTGCGGTGGACTCCACCTATTAGAGGATTCCGGCCATCCGTTCGCCACACACGAGGCTTTCCAGCTTGGCGCATTCCACACGCGAGACTTTCCAGCAATCCCCGAGGGGTAATACCCCTACCTTTTAACCGGAAACCCTCGCATCTGCACCAAACTCCGAACGGCTAGGCCACGCCAACCCCCCGGACAGCTAGACCACGGCAACCTCCGAACGGCTAGACCACGGCAACCTCCGAACGGCTAGGCCACGCCAAACTCCGAACGGCTAGGCAACACCGAGCTGGCGCAGGATAAACGCCAGCTCCCGAGCGCGTCTCTCCCACATCTGGTAGCGACCGGACCCGCCGAAGTGACCGGCCACCTTCTCGGTGCGCTGCACGATCAGCCCAGAATCCTTGGCCACGGTATCCCGGAGCTTTTGCACCCACTTCGTGGGCTCCACGTAGGACACGCGGATGTCGTTCATTGAGGTCGTCGCCAAAATCGCAGGATAACGTGCCTCGGAAATGTTCTCGTACGGAGAGTACTCAGCCATATAGCGGTACACCTCAGCCGATTCAATCGGATTGCCCCACTCCTCCCACTCGCCAACGGTGAGTGGGAGTTCGGGCTTGAGGATCGTGGTGAGCGCGTCAACGAATGGGACCCGAGCGTGAATCACCCTATAGAGCTCGGGCGCCAGGTTCGCCACGGCGCCCATGAGCAGACCGCCTGCGGACCCACCTTCGGCAGCCAGGCGCCCCTCACCCACCAGACCAGAGTCCAACACGTGCCTACTTGCGTCGACGAAATCGGTGAACGTATTTTTCTTATTGAGCAGACGACCGTCTTCATACCATTGACGGCCCATCTCACCACCGCCGCGCACATGCGCCACGATGAACACCACCCCGCGGTCGATGATCGGCAGCCTGAGCGCCGAGAAGTACGGGTCGTTGGAGATCTCGTATGAGCCGTATCCGTAAATGAATCCCGGATTGCCACCCGCACGGTCAAGGTCCGCCCGATGCGCAATGGTCAGCGGAATCTTTGTGCCATCCTCCGCGGTCGCCCACTCGCGGTACTCCACATAACCATGCGGATCGTAACCCGGCACCTCGAGCGTCTTGAGCGTGGCCAGTTCCTCGTCCTTGACGTCCCACGCCAGCCACGTGCGAGGCTGAATGAGCGACTCGGCAACAACGACTAGCTCGCGCGTAGCCCACTCCTTGTTCTCATCGATGTCCACCGTCATCGTCTCCGGGATCGGCAGGTCCATCGGTGTTCCCCAACCCGATTCCTCGCGGATGAGAATGCGCACGCGCTGCCCGCCGCCAGACCGCAATTGGAGAGCCGCGAAATCCTTGAATGCTTCCACACCTAGGAGGCGCTCACTTTCCCCGGGCACGACGACGCTCTCCCACGTCTCTGGTCCGCTCGGCTCGAGTGGGGCGCTGGCAAGTTCGAACCCGACGTGATTGGCGT
>JAAYGH010000157.1 GCA_012727825.1 Trueperella sp. | reverse complement strand
GGTGGTTATCCGTGGCCGATTGATGTGACCGTGCACTTTTTACTTGACTCTGGTGCTGACGGCGAAGAGCACCTCTCGGTGACGCTCAAGGCGACAAATACCTCGCACGAACAGGCTCCGTTGACCATTGGGTGGAATCCACACGTGATCTTGCCGGGTCTTGGCGCGGTGTCTAACTTGGGCGTCTCTGTGCCTGCGCGCACGCGGATCTTGACTAATCGCAACGGCATTCCGTTGCCAGGTGAGTCTGCGTATGCGGGAGTGAACATGCCGATGGAAATCGAGTACCTCGGTTCAGCGAAGTTGGATGACTACTACCGAGGGCTCGTGCCAGATAATTACGGCGTGGTGGCCACACGGGTGGTAGATCCCGCGTCGAATTCGGCCATCGAACTTACGCAGGAACCGGGCGAAGCGCCCGTGGTTCACCTGAATACCGGCGATACTCTCGACCGGGGCGCACGCAAGGCTATTGGTGTGGCGCCGATGTCACACGTACCCGACGCCTTCAACCGGCCAGATGCCGCGGGTTCAATCCGCGTCGGGCCCGGGCAGTCGCGCCAGATGACTGCGACCCTGACCTACGAGTCCTAGGCTACCCACCGCGCTCCTCACAACCGTGAAGGTTATCGACGCCGGGTGCCAAAAATCGACCGGGTGATCTCCCGGCCAAGAGTACGGCCGGCGGAGCGGACGATCTGGTCGATTGTTCCTTCTCGGCGCTTACGCTGGCGCTCAGCTTCCTTCTCAGCCTCGCGCTGACGGCGCTCCCTTTCCTTCTCGGCTTCCTTGCGTTCTTGTTCGATCTGCTTCTCGAGCTCTTTGGCGAGCCGGTCCTGTTCCTTCTTCTGTTCGGCCGCGGCCTTCTCGGCGGCTTTGGCTGCCTCGGCGTCCCTTTCGGCTTGTTTGCGGGCGGACTCCTCGTCGGCCATGCGCTTTTCCAGTAGTTCGAAAGCCGATTCGGGATCGATCGGGTCTTTGTACTTGTGGAGGGTCTGCGAATTGGCGAGGGACTGGTGGATAGCTTGGTCGGATGCTGGTCCCATGACGGCCGCCGGCGCCCAGATCTTTGTGGGTGCCACTGGGGTGGGGCGACCCTTGCGGTCCAAGACTGTGACGATCGCTTCACCGGTACCGAGGCCTGGCAACACCTCGCCGAGATCAAGTGGCGACGTCGGGAAGGTCGCCACCGTTTCACGGAGCTTCTTCGCCTCGTTCGGCGTGTGTGCTCGTAGTGCGTGCTGGACTTTAGAGCCAAGCTGTGCCAAAACGTCGTTGGGAATGTCCTTCGGCGTCTGGGTGATGAACATGATGCCGACGCCTTTCGACCGGATGAGGCGCACGGTCTGGACGACTTGGTTGAGGAACTCCTTCGATGCACCGTTGAACAGGAGATGCGCTTCGTCGAAGAAGAACACGAGCTTGGGCTTGTCGATATCACCTACTTCTGGGAGCTCCTGGAAGAGTTCGGCGAGCAGCCACATGATGAATGTTGAAAAGAGAGCGGGGCGTGACTGGACG
>JAAYGH010000156.1 GCA_012727825.1 Trueperella sp. | reverse complement strand
GTACCAGACCTCGCCGATGTCGATGGCGTCGATCAGTTCATCGAGTCCCCGGACGTGATCGGCATCGAAGTGACTGATGACGAGGAGGTCGAGGCGCTCAATTCCCGCGTCGTCGATACACGTGGATATGTGCCCACCCACGGGTCCGACGTCAATGAGTACCGCGTATTCTTCGCGTCGCGCGAGGAAAGCCGAACCCTGTCCGACGTCACACTGAATCGCTTCCCAGTCATCTGCGAGGTGATGACTGGGCATGGCTTGAGATAGCACAGCGGAGCCAGCGATCATAGCGATGACCGCGAGCGCATGTTGAGTGAGGCCCACATAGGCACTTACCGTGAGTGCGAGAGCAAGTGCAACGTGGCCGATGAGTGCAACATGGGTGGGCAGATGAGAGCCCGGCAGGTCGATAAGAACGGATGCTACGCCGGCCATCCACGCGGTGCAGAGCTCACATACCCAGAGAAATGGCACCGCCGCCCACGCTGCGACCGGCAACAGTAGGGCGCCCGCCATTCCGAGAATGGTCAGAGGTGCCACGACTGGCGCAACCAACGCGTTTGCGACGGCACTCCATAATGAAGCTTGTTCCTGAATACTCAAAAGTAACGGTCCTGTGGCAACCGCTGCGATGAGGGAAATTGACACAACGTCCGCGAGAGCGCCCGGAAGGTGGTCGGAAAGACGTTTTTGAAGAGGATATGACCACGCGATAATTGCTCCGGTCGCCACGGCAGAAAGCTGGAAGCCGAGGCTTCGTGCAAGCTCCACATCTAAGAGAGCCACGATGATGACGGTTGCACACAGGATGGGAAACGCCGTCGTCGCTCGGCGGATTGCGAGCGCAAAACAGACGAAGATACCCATGTAGCCTGCTCTGAGCACGGACGCTTCGCTTCCCACGAGTTCAACAAGACCAGCGAGCGCTACGATACTGAGAACGCCGGCGAGTATTGGCCTCTTTCTCCCCACGATTCCGAGGACGAGCCCAATCGTGAGGGAAATGTGTGCACCGGACACGGCAGTCAAATGTGACAGGCCAAGAATTCTCATGTCCTCCACGGCGTGCTCAGGTAGCCCCGTATCATCTCCCACCACAACTCCAGGAATGAGCTGGGCGTGCCATGGTCGCTCTTCGACGGCGTCCCGTAATGCCCGGCGAATGGTATCAACGCCACTCTGTTCGCTGAGAGCAACCACATCAGTGAGGTCGAGCATGGCCACTGCCGCGAAGTCATCTGGCAGTGGCTGCAAGGTGCCTGTGCCGGTGAACGCGCTACCTCGTGTGAGTTCGGTGTCTGACCATGTCATTCGCACCGATTGGGATGAGGTCGCCGTGACATCTTCTGTTGTTACCGTGTCAATGAACGCATTCGCGACGTGGCTGTCTCCCTGTAACCGCGGATGGGAATCGATCACGCCTGTGACAGTGACGGCACGAGAGTTTTTCGCGCTTCGCGTGAGTACGTCGCTCTCTTTGAGTGTTGAGTGCGCCATGCCGGATACCGCCGCTGCTACCAGTGCAGCTCCGATCAATGTGGCATACCACCTGTCTGTCAGCAGACCCCCGAGCAACGCGAGCAAACCAACAAGACCAAGCGCAATGTAGTCGAGTGGTCCCATGATCGCGACCGTCCACACGATAAGCGCAGGCAGGAGCAACCGGTAGTCCTGCATTAGGACACTCGCACATGATCACGTAGTTGTTCGAGGGTTTTTGGTCCAATTCCGTTCACATCGATGAGCTGATCGACCGAACTGAAACTCCCGTTTCCTTCACGCCACGCGATAATCGCCTGGGCTGTCACAGGGCCAACACCTGGGATGGTCTCAAGTTCCGTCTGCGTAGCCGTGTTGATATTGATGCCATGTGCGAACGAACCACCTGCTGAATCCTCCAGTTGATCACCTCCGCTCACCACACCCGCGGAAGGGGTCCCATCACCTTGGACGGGCACGTGGATGTGTGTGCCGTCGTCAATTGGTTGTGCCAGATTAATCAGCCCAAGGTCGGCCTCACTGGTTGGTCCCCCTGCCTCCTCCACTGCATCAATGACTCGTGCTGGACTCTCGAGTGTCACCACCCCAGGCACATTCACTTCCCCAGACACGTGCACGATGATGTGGGAGGCTTCCACCGTCTCCGGCTCCGTGGCTGCACTTTGACTATCTCCCCCGCTCAGAGCTAGGCCGTCGCCAAGACTTTCAGGATCGCTCGAATCGGCTTGCTCAGCCGACACGGATTGTTCTGACGCTGGTCCCGGCGGGATGGCTGAAACTTCGACCGAGCGAGACGACAACGCAGCTATCGCCGCTGACAGGCCGAGCACCGTCACAAAAATCGCGACCAACCGTAGCGATCGACCATCCAAAACGAACCGCCTCCTCTTGGCCGGCGAGGTGAGTGATCCGACGTCGTCCCCTGCCCCTGCTCTCAGCGCCGTGCGCGCAAAGGTCTCTACCTTTGACCAGTGATCATGAGCATCACCATGCCTCACGCGCGGTGAACGGCGTGTAGGCGGGCGGCGAGGTGGCGGTG
>JAAYGH010000017.1 GCA_012727825.1 Trueperella sp. | reverse complement strand
TTCTTGGCCTTCTTGTCTTTTTTCGACTTCTTTTTCTTCGACGTTTTTGGCTTGTCCTCGTCTCCCGAGGCGTCCGCGTCTGATGCAGAATCCGGTGGAATCTTCGCGGTCTCATCTTCCATCGTTGTTTCAGGGATGTCGACGTCAGCGCCTACGTGGTCGCCGTTGTCGAGCTCTCCGACGGCATTGATAGCTTGACGGATGCGGTCCACTTCGAGAATTTCCTCGTTGACCTCCTCGCGCTTGGCCTGAAGTGCCTCTTGGGCGTCCGCCATGTCTTCGGCGTTCATCGTCTCGAGGAGACGGCGGCGCTGAACGTCGAGCTTCCACCGCGGGATTGGCCACTCTTGTTCGAAGTCGACGAGTGCTTGAACGATGAGTTCGGACACGGCGAGGCGCGCGTACCACTTGCGGTCAGCGGGCACGACGTACCACGGAGCATGTTCGGTCGACGTGCGATCGAACATCACCTGGTAGGCATCTTGATAGTCGCTCCACTTTTCACGTGTATCGATGTCATTCGTTGAATACTTCCACCACTTATCGGGGCGGGCGAGACGTTCGGCGAGGCGCATTCCCTGTTCACGGTGCGAGTGCATGAGTGCGACCTTGATGAGGGTGTAGCCCTCCTCGACGAGCTTTGCTTCCCAGCGGTTGATCTCGTCGTAGCGTTTGTCGATCTCCTCCTCGTCCGCGAGTTTATCGACGCGGCCAATAAGCACGTCTTCATAATGCGAACGATCGAAAACACGAATCTAGCCAGGGGGCGGGAGTTGTTTCTTCACGCGCCACAGAAAGTGGTGTGAGAGTTCTTCCTCGGTCGGTACACCGAAGTTGGCGATGTGCACACCCTGCGGGTCGACTCTGCCGAGCACGTGACGAACGATGCCGCCCTTACCCGAGGTATCGAGCCCTTGGAGTACGACTAGGATCCGGCGATCGTCACCTAGACGAGCGTTGGCGAAAAAGCGCTCTTGGAGCTCGTCGAGGATATCCCCGCGAAAATCAAGAAATTTCTTACCAGTCTTCTTTTTGCCGTCCCACCCGGGTGTGGAATTTCGATTCAGTGTTGCCAGTTCAAAGTCTTCGTCGGCCCGCAGTGCGATCGTGGGTGAGGTCGTCCACTTGCCGGCGTAATCCTTGTCATCACTCATCATTACTCTCCTTGGCGTTTTCCCAATCTTAACGTGGCAGTGGCCTGCCGGTCAGGGAGATTTAGCCGAGAGCGTGCGGCCGACCTCAGGAGAAAATAGCAAACCAGACGGCAACGGAATGGCAGACGTAGCCAATAACGGTGCCGACATGGAAAAACTCGTGGAACCCGAAGTGATTGGGCCACGGGTTGGGCCAGCGCATGGCGTAAAAGACGGCACCGACCGTGTAAGCAAGGCCGCCCGCGAGTAGCAAGAACACGATTGCCGGGCCACCAGTTGCCCAAAATTCGGGAAGGAACCACGTTGCGACCCAGCCGAGTGCGACATAGAGAAAGGTTTGAAACCAGCGCGGGGCGTTGATGTGGAAGACGTGAATCAACGTGCCGATGATGGCGCCCGTCCATACGATGCCGAGTACGAGCGCTGCCGTTTTCGGTTCAAGAAGCATGACGGACAGTGGCGTGTACGTGCCGGCGATGAGTAAGAAAATGTTCGCATGGTCGATGCGACGCAGAACGGCGTGCACCTTGTCTGACCAGTTGCCCCGATGGTAGATCCCCGAATTCCCGAAAAGGAGAACGGCGGAAATGCCGAAAACCAGCACGGCAACGCGGGCAGGGATGGTGGGCGCAAAAATGAGAAGCAGGACGCTGTTGGCGAGGGCAAGCGGAGCCATGATGGCGTGAATCCACCCGCGAGCTTTCGGCTTCGGGAGTGCCGCGTAATAGGCCTTACGTTCCGCGCGCGACGACGGTGTAGGAGCGATACCCTGAGTTTCGGGGCTCGCCGTGCCGACCTTGGTTGTTCTCTTCGCGCCCGGGCGTGCGGGCTCTGCGCTGTGCGGATTCTGTGCCGACATGGGACTCCCTTACGAGTGATTCCTTCGTGCACTAGCCTATCGGGGAGGACCTCGAGCGCCAAGCGTGCGATGAGCCACCAAATCTAGGGTCGCATTGGGGCGGTCGAATTAGTTGCCCCATCAGTTGCCCCGGTGATGTCTAATTGTCTACACCCAAACCCCAAGGTGAGACTAAACTAGAATCTGTGGCCACACCGGGTGGCCGGGAAGGTGGGCCGATGCGCATACCGGAGTTCCTCTATTCGATCTACGAACGCCGTCTGATACGAGAAATTGACGAGACGCGCATCCCGTGTCACGTGGGAATCATTCTGGACGGCAATCGCCGCTGGGCGAAGGAACTCGGATCGTCGGCTGCCACCGGTCACCGCAAGGGCGCTGACCACGTGGACGAGGTACTTGGCTGGTGCCACGAGGCCGGCATTGAAATCGTCACCCTGTGGATGCTGTCCACCGATAACCTCAATCGCACCAACGAGGAACTGCGCGAATTGATTGGCATCATCGCTGAAACCGTCGAAAATTTGGCATCGAGCGGCAAGTGGCAGATTCGGATCATTGGCGATTTGAATTTGGTTCCCGACGACGCCGGTGCTCGGCTTCGGGCCGCCGCTGCCGTGAGTTCGGGAGCGCCTGGCATGGCGGTGAATATTGCCGTGGGCTACGGCGGTCGCCACGAGATTACCGACGCCGTGCGCGCATACCTTCGCGAGCAGGACGCGGCGGGCGCCACGCTTGAAGAAGCAGCTCAGGGGTTGAACGTTTCTACCATCACCGAGCACATGTATACGAGCGGTCAGCCGGACCCGGATTTGATTATTCGATCCTCGGGCGAACAGCGGATGAGCGGGTTTATGCTGTGGCAGGCCGTGCACACCGAGCTGTATTTTTGCGAGGCCTACTGGCCCGAGTTCCGGCGCACTGATTTGCTCCGAGCTCTGCGAGACTATTCGGCTCGCGAGCGGCGCATGGGACGGTAGAAGCCCGCTAGAACTGCGTGTTCGCGAGCAGGTCGTTGACCTCGTCTCGAGTGGGCGGATTAGCCCCTGCGCGCGAGACCGTAATAGCCGCGGCCGTCACCGCAAATTGACCGACCGAGGTCAGCATTTGGGGTGAGATTTCCGTGAGACCTGCTCGCTCATCGCCAAGTACAGAAATCCGGGCAAGCGAATCGATGAGGGCAGCCATCATGGCATCACCTGCACCGACTGAATCCACCACCTGGACGCTCAGTGCCGGAATCTCTACTGATTCCTTCGGGGTATAAAGTTTGACGCCCTGTGCTCCCATCGTGATCGCCACAAACTCCACTCCGCGGTCAAGGAAATATTGAGCGGCGTCGTCGGGCTCAACGGGCTCGCCGTGGAGTTCCTCGAGATCTTCAGTCGAGGCCTTGACGATGTCAACGAAGGGCAAGATCTCCTGCATGTCGTCGATCACCGACTGCGCCGAGCCAAGAATCGACAGGCGCACGTTTGGGTCATATGAGACGGTCGAATGCGGGTGGAGGAGTTTCAGCCAGCGGCATACCGTATCCGAACCCGGGCGAAGATGCGCACCGATCGAACCAATATGCACGTGGAGAGGTGGTTTGGCGAGCAGTGCCGCGACCTTCTCGGGGCTCGTGGGAGGCTCCACGTACGAGGAGTTCACATCGAAATGGTAGGCGGGCGATCCCTCATCATCGATTGATGCCATCGCAATCGACGTCGCGTCAGAATCGACGGCACCCGGCGCGAGCATGACCCCCGCGCTCTCAATGTAGTCACGCAACGTATCGCCGTCGGTGTCGTCGCCGAAGCGTGTGAGCAGGTGGACGCGACGGCCGAGCCGTGCAATCCCCACAGAAACGTTCATCGGAGAACCACCGGGATGGCGGGTCGTTTCGCCGCCGGGGCGTCTGACGACGTCAATGAGCGCCTCGCCAATCACCAAGCAATCAGTCACTGGTCAACACCTTCCTCGTCGGAGCCGGCCTCGTCTGTGTTGACAGCGCTCGCGGCGTCACCACCTTGGTCAGCCACGTGGGTCTGGGCGGCGCGCAGGCGCTCGCGGGCCCCGTCGAGCCATGATTCGCAGCGGCGGGCCAATGCCTCGCCGAGTTCCCACATCGTGAGCGCTTCGTCGAGTGGAATGTTGCCCTGCTCGAGGCGGGTCACGATTTCTACAAGGCGAGAGCGGGCGTCTTCGTACGACAGATCGGCCACTTTTTTATCGAGTTCTTTGGGGGAGAGGGTGGAAGCGGAGGATGTGCGCTCCGTTGCGTCTGCCATCATGATCCCTTCGGGTTGGTATGTAGTGAGTCGATTGTGAGGTCGAGATATCCATCGTGAAGTGTCGCTTGAGCGTGCACCGCCGGAGCGACGTCCTTGACGCTGCCGATGAGCCCGTCCTCTGTTCTCAAAATAGCGTAACCCCTCTTTAACGTGAGGAGTGGGGATAAAGTCCGAAGTCTCCCAAGATCGCCCGCAAGCGAGGTGGCGTGCGAGTCCACGATTCGCGCGATGTGGCTGTTCGCCCATGAACGCAAATTCGCCAGATCTTCGGCGCGGTTATCGATGAGGACCTCGGGGAATGCCATGACGGGCCGGGCCTTGAGGGCGTCCACGTCCGTTTGGGCCTGGTGCAGCAGGTTGTCGACGGCGATCCGACCACGGCGCACGGTCGTGGTGAGATTCTGTTTTTCTTCACTGACATCGGGAACGATTGCTTTCGCCGCGTCGGTCGGCGTGGAGGCCCGATAATCGGCCACGAAGTCGAGGACGGGGGAGTCGGTCTCATGGCCGATCGCCGACACGACCGGCGTTGTAGCTGCCGCAACCGCGCGCACGAGGCGCTCGTCGGAAAACGGGAAGAGATCCTCAACCGAACCCCCGCCGCGGGCCAGAACAATGACGTCAACCGAAGGGTCGGCGTCGAGTTCCCGAAGCGCGGGAATCATTTGCTCGACAGCGCCTTGGCCCTGAACCTGGACTTCACGGATCTCGAATTTGGCCGCGGCCCACCTGCGGGTCGCGTTGTTGACGACGTCGTGGAGCGCCTTGGTGTTTCGGCCGCAGATCAGTCCGATCTTGCGGGGAAGAAAAGGGAGGGCTTTCTTGCGGTCGGCGTTGAACAGGCCTTCAGCAGCAAGCTTGGCCTTGAGAGCTTCGATGCGGGCGAGCAAATCCCCAACGCCCACCGCGCGCACCTCGTCCGCCTGCAGGGATAGTGAGCCGTTGCCCGTCCAGAAATCTGGCTTGGCCGCGACGATGACTCGCGAGCCTTCGGTGATCCCCGCCGGCAGGGCATGCGACCAGATCTTGACGGTCATCGTCATTTTTTCTTCAAGGTCGGCCAGGGTCAAGAATTGAACGCGCGCGTTCGGGCGACGCACGAGCTGAATGACCTCGCCCTCGACCCACAGTCGCGACATCTTCGATATGTACTCGGCAATTTTTTCTGACAGGAGACGCAAGGGCCACGGCTGCTCGGGCGTCGTCAGGTGCGCCATCTGCGGAAGGTCGGGCGGAATCGGGGTAGTCACGGCACACAGCCTACTAGGATTGGCGCCGTGAATAACTACTTTGATGCCTTTGACCATGTGGCGCCCGACGGCCCGATTGATCCCGGTTTCGACGCCGAGGCGTTTGACACGCGAATGGACGCGGCCGGCATTGTGGCTGAGTTATTCAGGCATGCCGACGCCGAGCAGGCGGAACAGATGGCCGCCTACATGCGTGACCAATTCCCGTTCCTGGGCGTCCGGGCCGACGCGCGTAAGGCGCTGACACGTCCCTACTTCAAGGTGGCGAAGAAGGACGACCGGGTGGATTGGTCCTTTGTGTCGAGCGCATGGGCCTACCCGCAACGAGAGTTCCAATACGTGGCGGTGGACTACCTGCGCGTCGTCGCAGGGAAACTCTCGGCCGAGGATCTGCCAAAACTTCATACGCTCATCGAGTCGAAGTCGTGGTGGGACACGGTGGACATGTTTCATCCGGTGATTCGCCAGATCGCGGAGCGTGAACCGGAGGCGAAGACTGCGATGCGCGAATGGGCGCGCGCAGACAATGTGTGGACGCGGCGCAGTGCGATCATTTTTCAGCTGGGATCACGGGCGGGAACTGATACGGAGTTGCTGTCTGAGATTATTGTGGCGAATTTAGGCCGTCAAGGGAGCGCTCCCGGCACGGAGGATTTCTTCATCAACAAGGCGATTGGCTGGGCTCTGCGCGAATACTCGAAGACGGACGCGCACTGGGTGCGGGCATTTCTAGCCGATCATGAGTTAGCTAACCTGTCGATGCGAGAGGCGTCGAGATACCTGTAGGCTGGAACTGTGACAAATTCAGAGTTTTCTTCGAATAAGGGACCTACGACCCTCGCGGGCGCCTCCGCTTTTCCGCAGGCAATCCCGTCTGAGCCGAGCTCGGATGGCAAACGTATTCTCGTGGCCGCGCCCCGTGGATATTGCGCTGGTGTTGACCGCGCAGTAGACGCCGTGGAGAAGGCGCTCGAGCTCTATGGCGCGCCGGTTTATGTGCGCAAGGAGATCGTGCACAACAAATTCGTTGTGGAAACGCTGACCAAACGAGGTGCGATCTTCGTTGAAGAAACCGATGAGGTGCCCGAGGGCGAGCGAGTCGTCTTCTCGGCTCATGGCGTGTCTCCGGCCGTTCACCAAGAAGCTGCCAATCGTCAGCTCCAGACCATTGATGCCACGTGTCCACTTGTGACGAAGGTGCACAAGCAGGCCGTTCGCTTCGCCGACAACGACTTTGACATGTTACTCATTGGACATGACGGGCACGAAGAGGTTGAGGGCACACAGGGACATGCGCCCGACCGTATTCAGCTCGTCAACGGTCCGGAGGATGTAGACAAGGTTGAGGTCCGCGACCCGGACCGAGTGGCGTGGATTTCACAGACCACGCTGTCAGTTGACGAGACGATGGAGGTCGTCCACCTGCTCCGCGAGCGTTTCCCGAATCTGGTGGATCCGCCGTCGGACAACATTTGCTACGCGACTCAGAATCGCCAAGTCGCGGTGAAAAAGATGGCCCCGCTATCCGACGTCGTTATTACGGTGGGTTCTGCGAACTCGTCGAATTCGGTACGCCTCATGGAGGTTGCGTTGGACGCCGGAGCCGGCGCATCGTACCGGGTGGACAACGCCGACGAGCTACAGCCTGAATGGTTCGAGGGAGCCACAACGATTGGTGTGACGTCCGGTGCATCGGTGCCGGAGATTCTCGTGCGGGACGTGGTTGACGCCCTTAAAGTCCATGGTTATACCGAGGTCGTGCCCGTGACCACAGTGGAAGAAAACGTTCAATTCACGTTGCCGAAGAATCTGCGTGCGGATCTCAAGGAAATTGGCGTTGAACCAGACCGTCCGCGTCGTGAGCGTGTAGCCGGAGGCAACGGTCAAGTTTCCAATGCTCGTGGCACGGGGAACATTATTAAATAGCAGTTTCATGCACGGAAGCGGCTGACTCGATTGAGCCAGCCGCCACCACCCGAGTGTGCGTGTTAATCAGACCCATTTTTCGGATCCGACGTAACTTCGGGTGAACGAAACTCCCGTACTTGAGCGGAATCACCCGCGACGAGCGTGGGAGTTTCGAGTTTGTCCGCATCCAACGATGCGAATTCTTTCGCCTTGGTGATCAGGCGACTTTCCAGTGAGCTCACTGCCTTGTTGTAGTGATTGACGGATTGCCCAAGACTGTTGCCCAGTTTGTCCAAGTGACCGGCGAATACGCGTATTCGATCGACGAGGTCGCGGCCAAGCTTGACCACCTCGCGTGCTTCAGAACTCGCCGCCGACGAA
>JAAYGH010000155.1 GCA_012727825.1 Trueperella sp. | reverse complement strand
GCCTCGATCGGTGGGGTCAGCGCAGCGCGGCGCGAGGGTACGATGGTCGCCAACAGTGTCACGATAACGCCAACAACAATCGAGATCGTCGCCGTCCGCGCCGTCACCACCAAATTTCCGTCAAGTGGCATACCAAAGCCTTCGATTCCCGCACGAATGAGCAAGAGTAAGCCCTGCCCAAAAATCACGCCCACGATCGAACCAATGAACCCGATGACGACCGCCTGGTAGATGACGGCCGTGAACACTTGGCGTGGCATGGCACCAACGGCCCGCAAGAGCGCGAATTGTCGCTGGCGTTGGCGCACAGAGATAGTAAATGTGTTGGAAATGATGAACGTGGAAATCGCGAGCGCGATCACCACGAACACCAGAAGGAATGTGTTGATGGTGTTGAGGATATCGACTGCCGAGCGGTCGTCGTGCTCCTTGGCTTCCGCAGCCGTTTGCACGATGTAATCGGCTGGCAACTTCCCGGCGATAGCCGCCTTCACTGCGGCGGGGTCCGCTCCCTCCTCAAGGTTGATAGACACGTTCGTGATCGGGCTATCCACGACGTCCGTGAGTTCTTCCTCGTTCATCATGATCACGGATGCCCCGGCCATGCCCGAGCCGAATTCGAACCTGCCCACCACGTCCATGGGAACGGGTTCGTTGATGTAAACCACGACCTCGTCTCCCACCTCGATGCCGGAGCGCACGGACGTCGATTCTTCGATGACGATCTCGCCGGGCTGAGGGGCACGGCCTTCGAGCATTCGTTCCTCGTCCACTTCCGGAGTGAAGTTGAAGCCCAACGCTGGCGCCTGTGCAATGTTGGCGGCTGCGCCGGCGTCGTCGTAAACGTATGCATCGATACCCCAGACGGCAAATGCTAACTCGACGTCGTCAGTGCCTTGGATGACCGTCAGGTCCCCCGGCTCCATCGCACCGAAGACCGAATAGGGAGGCGGGGTAAGTTCCGGACCGGAGACGTAGAGGTCCTCGGTACGTGTGGCCGAGGTGAGGTTTGAGAATGTCGAACCGAGCACGTCGCGAAGCGAGAGTGTGCCAGTGAGGAATGCGACGCCAATCGACACGGCAATCACCGACATGAGGAAGCGTCCGAAATTTTCCCTGATATCTCTCAGGGTTACTTTCCACACGGCTAGTCGCCAACCTTGAGCTGGTCGAGGATCTCTTCTTTCGTAGGATCGATGAGTTCGCCAACGATCTGGCCATCCCCGATGAAGATCACGCGGTCAGCAATCGCAGCGGAGTCGGAATCGTGCTTGACCATGACGACGGTCTGGCCGTCGGTATCGACAGACGTTCGAAGGAATTCGAGTACCTGGCCAGTTGCAACGGAATCTAGGTTTCCGGTCGGTTCATCCGCGAGCACGACGGCGGGCGCGCTCACCATCGCGCGGGCACAGGCAACACGCTGCTGCTGACCACCGGAGAGCTCGGAGGGCCGGTGATCAAGGCGGTCCTCAATGCCAAGTGAGTTCACAACCTTGGTGAAGGCAGCACCGTCAACTTTGTTGCCGGCGATCGTGGCGGGCAATTCGATGTTCTCGCGGGCGTTGAGTGTGGGCACGAGGTTAAAGGACTGGAAGATGAATCCAACATGATCGCGTCGCAATGCGGTGAGGGCCTTTTCGTCAAGTTCATCGACGCGCTGGCCGGCAAGTTCGATCGTGCCTGAGCTTGCTTTCTCCAGACCGACCACGCAGTGCATAAGCGTGGACTTTCCCGAGCCAGATGGGCCCATGATTGCCGTGAGCTGACCCTCCTCGATGTCGAGATCAACGCCTCGAAGCGCGTGGACCTTGGCGTCTCCCCGACCAAATATTTTCGTTAGGCCACGAACTGAAATAATTGGCCGGTTCGTGGAAGTTTCCCGAGTATTGCGCGGGGCGTCAAGGGGCGTCATTCCTCCATAGTAGGCGCGGTTATTTAACGGGCAGTGAACGAACCGCGAGCAGAAAAAGGAACGGCGGGTGATTGCGAATATTGGTTCGCAACCACCCGCCGATTCAGACTCGGGGCACCTCACCACTTGTGGTGCAACCCTCGCGAGCTTTGTCCGCTACCTACTTATCTAAGCGACGTTTGAAGGTGGCGCGCAAGCGTTCCTTGTTCACGGCCGCCACGGCACTCAGCGGAATTCCCGCCGGGCACACCGCGGCGCATTCACCGTAATTAGAGCACGGGCCGAAGTTTTCCTCCGCGACGTCGACCATTGCCTTCGCACGTTGAGCACGCTCCTGGGACGGCAGTGGAAGCATCGCCAGATGTGTGAGCTTCGCACCGAGGTAGAGGTGGGCCGAGCCATTCGGGCAGGCCGCCACGCACGCACCACAGCCAATACAGGCTGCGTAATCGAGCGCATCTTCCACGGTTTCATGGCTGACCGGTACTGCATCAGCATCCGGCGCGGTGCCGGCATTCACGGCCACATGCCCGCCGGCTTCCAGCATCTTGTCGAGCGCGTGGCGATTGACCATGAGGTCACGCAACACCGGGTACGACGCCGACCTGAACGGCTCAAGCCGAATTGTCTGGCCGTTCTTAAACGAACGTAGCCGCTGGTGGCAGGCGGGCGTATTTCGTTCGGGTCCATGTGGGATTCCGCTGACTTGAATTCCACACGCGCCGCAAATGCCTTCGCGACAATCGGATTCGAAAGTCACCTGCTCCTTGCCATCATTGACCAGCTGCTCATTCAGCCTGTCCAACATTTCAAGGATCGACATCGACTCGTCGAGTTCCTCAACGGTGTGGTGTTCGTATCGTCCCTTGGCGTTGGGACCCTCTTGACGCCAAATTTCAAGTGTCAGTTTCATGAGTAGCTCCTTGTTGCCAGTGGAACAGCCGTGAACTCCAACGGTTCCATGTGGCGGGTAAACGTTCCATCGGCGTGTGACTCCCAAGCGGAGGCAAATGCCCACTCGTCGTCGTTACGCTTCGCCTCGCCGTCCTCCTGGTGCTCAAAGCGGAAGTGCGCTCCGGCAGATTCCTCACGGTCGAGAGCGTCGACACACATGAGCTCAGCAAGTTCGAGGAAATCCTTCACACGACCAGCCTTCTCAAGAGTCTGGTTCACCTGTGCAGATCCACCCGGAACAGACAGGTCCTGCCAGAATTCGCCTTGCAGGCGGCGGACCTCGCCAAGTGCGGTGGTCAGCGATTCCTTGGTACGGCCAACACCGCAGCCTTCGTACATGATTTCACCCAGTTCGCGGTGGAACTGCTGTGGACCACGGCTTCCGCCAATCTCCATGAATCGCTGAGTCCCCGTCTCAACGCGAGCAATCGCGTCGTGGACAGCCTGCGAATTCTGATCTGGCAATTCCTCACCAAGCCGCTGCGACAGGTAGTTCGGCACCGAGAACGGTAGCGTAAACCAGCCGTCCACGCAGGCGGACAGCAGCGAGTTCGCGCCCAACCGGTTTGCGCCGTGATAAGCCCACCCGGACTCTCCGCCAACGAACAGGCCCGGGATCGCCGTCATCTGATCGAAGTCGGACCATAGACCGCCCATCGTGAAATGCGCAGAAGGCGCAATGCGCATGGGCACTTCGTAGGGGTTTTCTCCCGTGGCATGCGTATACATGTCGAAAAGATTCCCGTAGCGCCCCTTGATCGTCTCCTTGCCATGTGCGCGCAAGGCATCGGAGAAGTCGAGATACACCGAGTTCTTCAGCGGGCCGACACCGTGGCCAGCGTTGATCTGCTCGGTCGCTGCGCGAGAGGAAATGTCTCGTGGCGTGAGGTTGCCGAACGCGGGATATTTGCGTTCTAGGTAGTAGTCGCGCTCCTGTTCGGGAATGTCATTTGGCTCGCGGGTATCGTTCTTATCCTTGGGCACCCAGATTCGCCCGTCGTTACGCAGTGATTCCGACATGAGGATCGTCTTGGACTGCCACGGCGAATTCACCGGCAGGCCCGTCGGGTGGAACTGCACGAACGAGGCATGGGCGAGGTATGCACCATGTTTGTGCGCACGCCAAGCCGCGGTACCGTTCGAGTTCAATGCGAGGGTGGACTGGAAGTAGACCGATCCATAACCGCCCGTCGCTAAGATCACGGCGTGTGCCGGAAT
>JAAYGH010000154.1 GCA_012727825.1 Trueperella sp. | reverse complement strand
GTGTATCGCCGCGCGGTGCTACTGCCCTCATGCGTGGCGCGCGTGCATGGGCATGGCTCTCGGGCCGTCAGTTTGTTACTCCCGACGACGTCAAGGCGCTCGCAACACCGGCGCTCAACCATCGCATCCAGTTACACGCCGAGGCCGAGCTCGATGGGCTGTCAAGCCACTCGGTGATCGAATCAATTCTCAGTTCGGTGCCGGTGCCTCGCTAATGTTTATTCGTCTGCCTGCCGTTGGGCTATCCATCATCGGCGTCGTGCTCGCCGTAGCGATGCGCGAGGCCAATCCGGCGCTGCTCGTCACCGTCTTACTGGGTGGGGCGGTTCTCCTTGACGCCGCGTTGGCACCGTCACCAAGGCGGTTCGAGGTTGACCGCTCGGGCGCGGCTACCGCGCGCGTTGGCGAATCAGTGCCGGCGCAGCTCACTATCACAAACCCCGGTCGGTGGCCGATGTCAGGGCAGATCCGCGATGCGTGGCCTCCGTCAACTGGCGTGGACCCGTCGCGCCACTCGCTTCGGATCGCAGGCGGGCGGTCGCACACTGTCGATACCACCCTCACACCGACGCGCCGCGGCACCGTGTCATCACACGCGATCACAATCCGAACCAACGGACCCTTCGGCCTTGCTGGACGTCAGCGCTCATTTCCCACGACCTGGCGACTCAAAGTACTGCCGCCGTTCGCATCGCGCCGCCATATTCCCTCGCGTGTGCGCCAGCTTCGTGAACTCGACGGCAGAGCTTTGCTCCTCGTCCGTGGCGAGGGCACCGAATTCGACTCCTTGCGCGAGTACGTGGCCGGAGATGACGTGCGGGCGATCGATTGGCGCTCGACCGCCCGGCTTGGCGAGACCGTCGTGCGCACGTGGCGCCCCGAGCGCGACCGGCAGGTCGTGGTCGTCCTCGATTCGGGTCGAGCGGGCGCGCTACGCGTGTCCGACGCGCCGGCCTTCGACGCGTTCATCGAAGCTGCTCTCCTCCAAGCGGCGATTGCCCAGCGCGCTGGCGATCGCGTGAGCATCATGGCCTTCGACGCCGACGTTCGGGCGCGGCTCGTCGGTGAACAGGGCCGAGCCATCACCCACACGGTGGCGCAGACGTTGGCTGATGTGGAGCCCACACTCCACGCGACCGACTGGACGAGCTTGCCCGTACACGTCGCCGCAATAACCAAGCGACCGGCGCTCGTCGTGATCCTCACGACGCTCGGCGGCGGAACACCGGCGTCGGGACTCCTCGACGTGATCCCAGAACTCAAGCGTTCGCACACAGTCATGATTGCCTCGACGCAGGCTGATCCGTTCACGCGCCCGGAGAAGATGGACCCCGAGGCCGCGTTCAATCGCGCAGCCTACGAGCGTTCCCAGATCGAGGCAAAGAACCTCATGCGGACGATCGAGCGCGCCGGCGCAATGGTCGTGCGAGCACGGGCCGACGACCTGCCTGTCGCCGTCGTCGATACGTATCTCGAACTCAAGGCACGCGGGAGACTGTAGGCGATCTGAGCATGCCTATGCGGCGTACACGATAAGGTCGCGTTCCTTTGGTCGTGTGGTCTGCGCTTGGCGACCAAAGACGTACACCCAGAGCCAAAATGCGAGTAGAACACCAGCTCCAATTGCAATTTTCAGGCCCCATGCGAGGTAGGAGGGCGTCACGTAACCTTCCACAAGTGCGGATACGAAGAGCACCCCCACCAGCCCGAACGCCACTGACATGGTGTGCTTGCCCTCTTTTGCAAGCGCGGTGGTGCGCGGGAGGTCGCCCGGCATGAGCAGCACCCAAAATAGGCGCAGACCCGCGGCACCAGCCACGAAAATCGCGGTGAGCTCCATGAGGCCATGCGGAAGGATGAGCTGGAAAAAAATGTCGAGCATATCGTGGTCGTTCATGATCGCGCCCGCTTGGCCGATCGCCACCGCGTTCGTCAGCAGCACCCACGCGGGGAAAATGCCGGTCACTCCCCCGCCGATCATCTGTAGCGCAATCCAGGCGTTATTCGTCCACACCATTCCGCCGAAGTCGAAGCCGGAGTACTCACGGTAGTAGGCGGCAAACGCTTCGTTTGCGTATTGCTCGAGGCTGTATGGACTTCCGAGCAGGCCGATCTGGTCTGGGTTTTGCGCAAAATACACGACGACGAGGGCGAAAATCGCGATGAAGGCGAGGGCAACGCCGTGGATCCACCATCGAATTCGATAGAACGCATACGGCATTGTGACGGTTAAGGCGCGCCACACGCCCTGTAGGGACGAGCCGCGGGTCTGGGTGAGGCGACTGCGCGCGGCGGATACAGTGGCCGACAGAGTCAGGATGAGATCGGGATCGGGGGCATGGGTGCGAATCGTTGCCAAATGAGAGGCGGCTGCCTGGTAGAGCTGCACAAACTCGTCTGATTCAGCACCGCTCAAGGAACCCTTGCTTGTCAGGTCGCGCAGGCGATCCCACTCGGCTTCGTGGGCCTTCGCGAACGCTAAGCTTTCCATATCACTACAGTGCCATAGCCACGGCAAATTTTGCAGATAGTCTTGGACGATGATGGCAGGACACAATACTCCCCCTGACGCGATTATTACTGGTGAGGGCGTCGAGCTCGAGCTTCCTGCGGCCACAGCGCTCTCGCGCATCGTCAGTGGCCTGTTAGATTACGGGCTCATTTTTGGCGTGTGGCTCTTCCTCGGATGGGCGACGGCGCCCTTGTTGCAAGATCTCAACTATGCCGAGTTAACAACGCTCATGGTGGGTTCACTAGCCGTGTTTTTCTGGGTGATCCCCGCACTTATCACGGGCACCATGAACGGTTCATCGCCGGGCAAGGCGCTGACGAAAACGCGCGTAGTCACGATGGATGGTGGCACCGTGAGCATGCAACAGGCGTTTATCCGGGCCACGGTTGGCATCGTAGAAATTTGGTTGACCCTCGGCTTGCTGGCCATCGCAGCGTCGTTCGTATCCAAACGCGGGCAGCGTTTCGGTGACATGGCTGCCGGCACGTACGTGGTGCGCTGGCCGAAAAAGGTGCACTGGGAGCCCGACGTGTCGATGCCACCCGAGCTCGCCTCGTGGGCCAATCTTGCTCAGTCTCGTGCACTACCCACCGGCCTATCGCTCAACATAGCGGAATTTCTGAAGTCGCGAGATCGGCTGTCCCCGCAGGCCCGGGAGGCACAGTCGCGTGCTCTTGCCACTGCTAGCGAGCGCTTCGTCTCGCCCCCTCCACCGTGGGGGACTCATCCAGAACTTTTCCTCGAGGCTGTCACGATCATTCGCTACACGGTTGAACGTCAGCGGTATGCGCGGGTCAACGAACGTCGCTTCCGACTCGGTGAACGCATAGGTGGCATGCCCTACGGTTTGGCTGAAGGTGCCTCACGGGAGCACTACAGGTAGTCGATGTCCTCAGGCATTCGGTTCAGCGCAGTAGCGAGCTGGCTCGTCACGATCGCGTGAATGAGCATGCGAGGATCCGGATCTTCGCGCATCGCGCGCAGAATCGGCATGCGGTAAAAAATGATGCGTCCGTGAATCTTCGCTGGGCGTTCGAATGGCAAAAACCGTGCGAGCGGTACGCCCTTTTCCCAGGGCGCAGGATCAGCACCCGGAACTTCCATGACGGCAAAGTCGAACCGCGCCATGTCGGAGCCCAAATGCTTTTTGTATTCGCCAAGTTCCCATGCCAGAAGGTCGTCGAATTTATCAGCTCGAGTGCGCCAACCTGGGATTGTTGTGGGAAGTATCGGTCCGCGCGGACCGCGCCCGTGGCGATCGCGGCGGGGCGCGTGTGACCTGCGGGGCATGTTCATGGAACTACCCTAGCGCCTCGACCGCCGTGCCCTCGTGAGCCGTTAAGGTAGGTGGTGTGAGTCCGATCCGTAAATGTTCCCGCGATAGGTGCCAGAATCCGGCCGTTGCGACGATGACGTATGGCTACAAAGAAGCCACCGCCGTCATTGGCCCGCTTTCCCCTGTTCCGCAAGCTGGCGCTCTTGACCTCTGCAAGGATCATGCACACTCAGTGACAGCTCCGCTTGGTTGGCAAATGGTTCGACTTCAAACCGAATTTGAGGATGCGCCACCCTCACCCGATGACCTCCTGGCCCTTGCCGACGCCATCCGCCAAGCTTCCCAGCGCGATGTGCCCCCACCTCAACCTGCCCAGCGTGAGATTCGCCGACCAACGGCGGACGTCAATCGACGCCCTCAAGCCCGCCCACGCTTCACGGTGCTTCCGGGTGGAGATAACACCGATCCTAGTTCGCAACAGTGAGGCTCACTGCCTGACTCGTTGAGGAATCCTGCGTCAGCGGGATAGAAGTGATCCCATCCTCGTTCGCTATCCACACGCTGCCGTAGAGCTCGGTGTCTGCTGACACGACGACGAACGCAGCCTCGGCCGGTATGTCGATCGCGGACACGCCATTCACGTGCACGCTGTTTTCAGTGAGTTGTTCGCCGGATGTGTTGTACGCCCACCACGTGGCCTCCGCTGATCCGACGAGGACAAGGCGCGCCTCAAGCGGACCGATGGCGACCGCACCGCCGTCGGTAATGGGCTCGCGAGCAGCGAGCCAGGCAACATCTTTGCCCGCTGCGTCGGTACGTGTGACGGACAGTCCGGCGGAGACATCGACCGTGGACTCCACCTGAATGGCGTATGTCCCGGGTGCAAGACCATCAAGTGTGAGGTCAAGGACTGATCCAGCTGCGACCACGACGTCCGAGCCGCCCGGCAGTGGCACCGTGCCGTCTGCACCAAGCACGGAAATGTGGACGGTCGCGGCGTCCTCGTTCGGATTAACCATCCGGAGTGCGGCCGTCGTAGCCGGATCGGGCAACGTGCCATCCTCCTGCGTGTCAGTTCCCCCACCCGGGCCCGATTGCGGATCGATGACGAGCCCGGGAATGACGAGGTTCGTGCCAAAATCAGAGCTCGTCACCACATCGATGCCCGCCGGGGTTACCCCGTCCAGTGCCGAGGTTTGTAGCGAGGCCGTGAACGGGCCGGTACCGGAAAACAGCTGGAGTGCAATGCGTGGGTCTTCGGGGATAATGCCGTCGAGGAGAACGGTCCGCGACGAGCCCGGCGCAAGGTGGAGCATTGAGTTCGCTCCAAGGTCGAGCTCGCCACGTGACGAGAACGCCGATGCTGCCACCGACACCTGCGTGAGGCCCGGATTAGTGACCGTCAGTTCGAGAGACGATCCGACTTCGGACGATCCGCCCACCAGCCACAGGGTGTTCGTCGGCCATTGGCATGGATTGACGGCAATTCCACGAAGGTCCCCCGCCGTGGCGCTGTGCATGGAGGCACCTGCGACGATCCCGCCCGTGACCTCAAGCGTGCCGCTCAGTTCTGGTACGCCGAGCGCAGAAGTTCCAGCAACGTCGGGCGGTAGTGCGCCGTCAAAGGTCAGAGCGCCGTCAAGGGTCAGAGCGCCGTCAAGGTCGCCGACGGGTGCAAAAATTACGTCCGGGGAGCCGTAAGCACCGGCCCAACCCACGATCTCCTCGTCCACATTTTCAACGTTGATACCGCCCTGTATCGTCCGCGCTATCCCGCCGTCGCACACGAGGGAGGAGGTCAACTCGATGTCCTCGGCCTGGGGTGCAGGCGCCGAGGTCGGCTGCGCCGGTTCCGATTCGTAGCCGGCCACGGCCGTGCCAGCCGCGAGACCGATCACGAGGGCGCCTGTCAGTGTGGCAAGGATGCGAATACCCGGTCTGTTCTTCCTCATTCAAGGCCTCCTTTGCGCCTGCGAATGGGGAGCGCGACGACGAGGCTCGCCACCAGCGCGAACCCGCCAGCGAGCATAAGTG
>JAAYGH010000153.1 GCA_012727825.1 Trueperella sp. | reverse complement strand
AGGCAAGCCATGTTTCTTGATCGCGACGAATTAGTAGCGGGTGCACTTGCAGAGGCACTACAAAACGCCAAGATCGGGGTAGTTGCAAAAGGTATCAGTGGAATTCGTCCTCTGCAAATAGCAAGTCGACTTTCCACCTCAACCCAGGATCTCCATGTCGCTATTGTGGGGTATCCGTCCGGTGGCGCATATCCAGACTCGGTCACTGTCAGTACAAACATCGAGGACGCTGTGAGCTGGAGAAGTACGCCGGATCTTGCCGGCCGAATTGTCGTCTTCGTTGCTGACGATGCCCCGAAACTGCACTCTCTTGGAGACCTTGACACTCTTGGCGAAAGGGATATTGCCAAGTACCTTATCAAGCGCGCTGAACAGGAACTCTTCGAGAATGAACCACAGAAACGGTTCTGGAGAGCTTTGTCCGAGGTTTCCGCGACCTTCCCACTCGAGTTGATCGAACAGTTTGTTGATGCTGTCCATGCGAATAGATCACGGGTCGACGCCATCCCTACTAATCTGTGGCGGTTGGGGCTCCTACGTGATTACCAGGTACTTGATCACAAGAAGGATCCAAAGCAGCGTCTTATCCGCAATCGCGAACTTCTAGTCGAAATGGCCCTGTTGTCCGAACAGAGCAGAAAGCGCATAGCCATGGTCCTGGCCAACGCCCAGGAACCCCAGCGTAGTCGTCTACGTGAGGCCTTTGCTCACCTTAACGCCTTCTATCGCAGGAGGAGCAAAGAGTCCCTCCAGCAACTGGACTTGGAGACGGTTGAAGAGTTGATTAGGGCAGGAAAGCCCCTGCCGAAAAAGGCGTCCCGCCCTGATCATGACTCATCAGACACCGATGCAGGAACCAGCGGTACCGAGCCATCTGCCCCGTTGAGGGGAAAGAAGCTGGCCGAAGCGATTGCGGAGTGCGTGTCTGAGTTTACCGACGACAGCGAGAGTGGCCTCCGCGAATTAGCCGAGGCACTCCGGCGCAAGTTGGCCAACCCAGAAGAAGGCCCAACAACAGCAGAGATAGGCCCGGGTTTCGGCGGTAGAACGATTGCACTCGAACTGCCTCCAACCGATCTTACTGCGTTGTTCTCCGGCGCGTGTTCTGAAGGACGTTGGGGTGGTGTACTTCGGACTTCCCGGTCCACCTTGAAAGACGCCCTCCTCCACGCTTCGCTCGCTGACCTGAAGAGCTATAGTCCGACAGATCCCGGTCAGGGACTACTCGGTCAGTGCCTCTTCGCGCTTCTGCGTAACTTCGACCAGTACGTGGGGGACACGGTCTTTTCTGACGCAATAGACAAGCTTACTCGAGCGCGCGAAGAACTCATAGCACACACTGACCTCCTCTTGTCCTATCCATTCGTAGTCCTGGGTGGAAACCGAGAGGTCCGAAAGGCCCTTGACGAATACCTATCCGCCTATGAGATGCTTCTCAGAGGCCTTAGGCAGCATGAAGGACGCCTCCATGAGAGAGATGCTGAGGCTCTACGATACGTAATGACCGAGCTCCTGCGCCTTGACGTAATTTACGTACGTACTCCGTCCGAGTGGAAAGCCGTTCTAACTCCACTCCATCCCTTCCACCTTTGGAAGTACCGGGAGATTCTGCGCGAAGTCAGTAGCGAGGATCGGGATCTTACAGAAGAAGAACGGAAGCAACTGGCTCAAGCACTCCCCAATCTGCCACATCTCGTTCACTTCCTGGTCGTTACCCCCCAGGTGACAGGGGGGCAAGCAGTCATCTTACCCCAAGCCGGTACCATCGAGTCACTTCCGACATTCGAAAACCACACTAATCGGTACCTTGGGGCAGACGGAATCGAGTTGTTGCCGGATATCCTGAAGCGTTTCTTGATCGCCAATCCATTCGCCAGACCTCAGCTCAGACTAGGACTCGTGGATGTACCGGATCTCAAGGCAACGCTCACTCTTCTGGCACAGTTCTTCGAAGAGAGCAAGTGCCTCCAGATCCTTGCGGATGTCTACTTCACAAGAGGTCAAAATGCTAACGCCGACTTGGGCCAGTTGGATTTCGAAGACCGGGATCACGAGCTGGCTCAGTTACTACGCGCAGGCCAAATCGTAACTCGAGCGCATAGCTGCAAGAGTGTAGAGGAAGCAGTTTCAGAGCTTCAGAAACGGCCGGTACACGTCGCCGTATTCTTTGACCAAGCACAGTACCACATAGGCCAAGCCCCCAGGGCCCGCAAACTGCTGGTGAGCCCCTTAGTGGTAACCTACCACTACGAGTTCAGCGAGACGTTCCACAAAGGTACAATCTCCCCTTCGTCTGAAGCTGACGAGGGAATCTTCTCGGACTACCATTTTGTCATCGAACGAGCTGCCTTGCTGCCTGCAGGGCAACAACTTCGCCTACAGCACGACCAGACAGCAGACCTTCGACCCATCAACGGTCTCCTATCATCAAAAGCAGCGTCGTGGTTGGTCATAGCTGACCGGGACCTAACGCCGTACAGTCCGGACTCGGCTGTGCCACTCGGTGAGCGACGAGTTGGGCAACGCGAAATCGGCGTATGGGCTCCTCCCTCAAGTCGTACAGTGGGCCAACTCGTGGAACTTCTGCGCCGTTACAACTTGCGACCCAATGTAACCATAGTTGCGCAGCTGATCCAACGTTTCGGGCACATAGCAGCCGGGGGGATGCTCCCACTTCCGGGCCAAGGCACTCCGTCTCAGACTCGTGAACGCCAGGAGAAGGCCTTCATGGGCACTGTGCTCGCGGCCGCCTGGTACCGAGCGCGGTACCCCGACTCGCTAATCGCCTCACTCGACTCCAATCTGGCCCGGATATGGCTCGGGAGTAGGACCGAGAGTGGTCAACGCGCCGATCTGATCGGACTGCGCGTAGACCACGATGGTGCGATAGTGATTGAACCCATCGAAGTCAAGACTCACGCTGATGGAGCAGAGGTCCGAATTGAGCGGACCGAACTTGGCCTGACTCTGGTTGGACGGGCTATCGATCAGCTGCGCGCGACCATAGACGCGCTGGAACCAATCTTTGCTAACGAAGACCACCAATCCCTGTTTGTCCCAGCAAAGCGCGAAGTCCTGAAGTGCCAACTCTACAGAGAATGCTTCAGAGACGTACACGATCCCATGTGGAAGCGGGACTGGTACCACCGTCTTCAGAGCGTCTTTGCTCGCCCTTGCACCATAAGCATTCGTTTCGCGGGCTTGGTCATCCATGTTCAGCCTGAGGAGAACACCTCGAGGCCAGAGGTTCAGGATTCGGTCTCTCCCCTTAGGCTGGTCACTCTGGGAGCCCAAGAAGTCCAGGCTTTGCTGTCTAGCCAGTCACTCGAGAGTGCAGTCCCGGAGCCTCATGTGAATCGTGCCCATGCTGCCGACGGAGGCGAAAGCGCGGGGGTAACGGAGCCCTCGGCAACTCGCACTGCCGCTGAGCATGACTCAGAATACGGTTCACACACTGTGAATCAAGATGGTAATACGCCTCCACCCCCGCTCACTGGAGATCCCCACGCCCCTTATGCTGTCGAAGTTAGCGACAGTGCGAATTCCTCAAACAGGAACTTGGAAATCGAAGACCTGGTGAGATCCTTCCGGCGAGCATGCCAGTCTTATCGCATTCAGGTGGCCGACTGCGATCCCAATCAGGCAGTAGTCGGGCCGTCCGTAATCAGACTCTACGTCAAACTAGCGAGAGGGCAACGGCTCGATCCACTGCGGGAAGTACTGCCTGACATCGGACGGGAAATGCAGCGAACCGGCCTGATTGTAACCGTGCTGCCTCACACGGACTTGATCGCCCTCGATGTACCTAGACTCGACCGCGAGCGGGTACCCCTCACAAGAGCGTTGCAAACAATTCCCAGCATCAATTCTCCCGAAGAAATGCCCATTCCGATCGGGGTTACTCCCGAAGGTGAAGACGTCATCCGCGACTTGGGCGCCATGCCACATATGCTGGTAGGCGGCACCACTGGAGCGGGCAAGACTCGCTTCCTATGGGGGGTATTGCTCGGTCTATTGAGGACGCACCCAGAGCCGAAGCAGCTTAGGTTGTTCCTCTCCAGCTCGAAACCGGAAGACTTTAGCTTCTTTGATGGCTTGCCTCATTTGGAAGGCGGCAGCGTTATCTACGATGCTGACGAAGCGATTGAAGTTCTTACTAAGCACGTAACCCAAATTCTTGATGAGAGGGGGCCATTCCTCACTCAGCACCACTGCACCAAGATCCAAGACTACAATCGAAAGTATCCTGACAACCCGCTCCCCCCGCTTGTGGTGGTGGTTGATGAGTTCGCAGATCTCGTTGATCAGCTTGGTCGCCAGCGCAACGCCCGTGAAGAGTTCTACAAGAACATTCGTCGAGTTGCGCAACTGGGGCGGAGCAGAGGAATACACTTGGTTCTGTGCACCCAGCGACCCAGCGCTGACCTCGTGCCTACCAATATTCGGAACCTGATGAACGTTCGTGTGGCCCTGCGCGTCAACGACGTAACAGCGTCACGCATGATTCTGGAAGCGCCCGGAGCCGAGCAATTACAGTTCCACGGGGACCTTCTCCTTAAAGAGCATGACCGTCTTGTCCGCGCGCAGGGATATACGATCGAGCCAGAGGAGTTGATTGAGGAACTACAGCGAATTTCCCCAATCCGGTAGACCGTTAAATGTGGGGGCGTCGCGGATCGTCCCCTCGCGTACCGTCTACACGTATCAGGTCCTGGGCACAAGAGCAGGTCGTGCCCAGGACCTGATGCGTATTCCGGTAAGCGTCAAACGGAGCACACCTTTACGCGGCATGCTCCGTTCTGCTCGTGTGATGGGATGTGTCGGTTGGCTCAGGTGAGTCTTAGTCCGGCTTCTGCGGAGTCCGGCAGGTGGCAGGCAAGGATTCGGCCCACGGCATCAGCGAATCCAGGACGCCCGGTTCACCCAGGTCAAGGTTGGGCATCCGCTCAAGCAGATACGTGATGTAGTT
>JAAYGH010000152.1 GCA_012727825.1 Trueperella sp. | reverse complement strand
TCCCCGGCTCGGGCACGATGTCGAGTATGACGTATCCCTCGCCAACCGGCTCGACTAGCCCAGTGATCGACTGGCCGAGCTTTATGCGCTCGGCCGCGCCGAACCAGCGGTCTTCGTTTTCAGGCGTGTTGGAGCTGGGCCCCCCGCCTCCCTGCTTGTCCATGAGCATTTCCGCGATCGCGAAGCCCGATTCCGCTAGTTGCGTGGCCTTGACCCTGTCGCGCGCGTAGCTCGCGTACCGCGCCTCTAGATGCGCCTCGTAACCGAAGGAGCCGACGATGAGCGACAGAATCACGATGACGAACAGCGTCATGATGAGCGCTGATCCGCCTTTGCCCCCCCCGGTTTTTTCAATTCGTCCGTTCATGGCTAAAACCTCATCCTCATGGGTCTGCGCCGCGTGCCGTCCGAACCGCCGCCGCTTCTTTCTGGACGCCTATTTCCATCGCGTTGCCTGTTTATGCGCGAGTCGCCCGTGTCGACAGGCCTTATCGTGACCCCTCCGCCACCGTTACCGCCGCCGGGGGCTCTTATTCCCTCGCCACCCGGACGGTTGCCGCCCTCGGGGCGATTGCGTTCGCCGGGTCTTCTGGACGGCCCTCCGGTCTGGATGGGATTCCATGACATGGCCGCCATCGGTATTTCTACCATGCGCGTGTATTCCATCGGGTCTTCTTTGTCTTTCTGCTGCTTCATGGCGATGGAAATCATCAAGTGCGTGGGGATCCTGTTGCTCGGCGTCCACTCGTCGAGCCATTCGTACGGCTCGCCAATCGTCTCTTTCGTATCGGGATCTTTCATGCGGCAGTCAAACGAAATCACCTGATCTGATATAAGCAGCGGCTCCACATCCTCCTCGGGGTCGAATTCGTCGTCCTGCCCCACGAGTTGCCAAGCCTTCACATAAAGACCGGGCTCGCCGTCCACATCGCCGATGAACAGCTCAACCCTATGCGCCGCCCCGGCCCACGGCGTGTCTTCGCCGATGAGCGAATTGCCCACTTTTACCCACGAAATTAAATCCTCGGCGTCAGGCGCTTCCCCTCCATCCTCGTGCATGAAGCCGTATTCGTAGTTGGGCTCCGAGGCCTCGGGGTAATAAGCTGATCTAAGCGCCATCACCACCTGTTCCATCACAGCGTCCGCATTGTGCGATTCGTCCGCCAGCGCGGTACCCGTCATCCACGACTCGATCCCCACGTTCAACACGGCCATGACGGTGACCGACAGCACGCCGAGTATTGCCACGGCCAACAAGAGCTCTATGAGCGTCACGCCCGCGCACGTCTTTCTCCGTATCTCGGCAAATTTGGTCCTAATGCGTGTTTTCATTATTTCACAATCGCCTAATCGCGGTAGTAAACGAGCCTAACGTACTCCTGCTCCATGCCCGCCCCGCCGCTGCCTTTCACCACGCGCGTGCGGACGACGTACAGTCCGTCCTCGCTCTCGTAATCGTCCACTGTGCGCTCGAACGTCCAGCCCTCGAACAGCCCGCTATCGGGCGAAACCGGCAAATCCTCCTCTGGATCTGTCTCGATTATCATCGGGTATTCCGCCTCGCCGCGGTTAAGCACGTTAGCCGCCTCTTGCACGAACGCCGAAGCTTGAAAAACCTCCAGGCTCGTCGCGATCCCTCCCATAAGGCTGAATGTGCAGATGCCCAAAATCGCTGTAGCCAAAATCACCTCTATGAGAGTCATGCCGGAGCGTGTGCCGTCCATGTCAATCCTCATATCCGCTGATTATTTTAACCGAACCAACCGCGTTGACCTCCACGAACATCTCGTCACTGCCGTCGTCCGCGTTCCGCACGGCGATTCTGTGAGGCCGCACAGTGCCGTTGGCTCTGTAGCGGATCACGACGTCGCCCCCCTCTGGCTTCGTGAAGTCGTCGTAAAGAATTTTCGAATACGCAGAGCGCGACTCCACCCTGTCCGTGTATTCTTCGAACCAGAACGCGACCCCGCCCGTCTCACGTTCGATGTCTATC
>JAAYGH010000151.1 GCA_012727825.1 Trueperella sp. | reverse complement strand
GGGCGTAACCCGAAAAGGCCGTCCACGCCGCGAAAGCCCCGAGATTGACGCGCTCGCGGTTGCGATGGGGGATCAAGTTGAGCACCCACAGCCACATTTGCGGACCCTGCGCTAGGAGGGTGGCAGTAACGAATAGTGCAAGCGCGAGAACGGTGAAGATAATGGCCACCTGGCCGGCATTAGATGCTACCGTGGTCGCAATTTCGCCCGCGTTTGACTGAACCCAGTCTGTTCCCGTGCTGACAGCGTTGCTGATTGCCTCTGTAATCTCTTCTCGAGTGATCTCGACGGGGAGTGGACCATCGGTCAAGAAGTAGAGGATATCCTCGACTCCTTCCTCGAACTGCGCGGCCAGATCTTGCCACTCATTGGCAACCGAGAAGACCACGTATGTGAGCATTCCGCCGAATACGAGGAACCCGAATATTAAGGCAATGGCGGTGGCGAGGAAGCGCGGAATGTACTTGTCCAGCCATTCGACCATCGGATGCAGAACCGAGGTCAACACGAACGCTAGGAAGACGCCGAGGAACACCTCGGATACCGTGCCGAGTGCGGCGGTAATTCCGATGATGACGAGGGAGATTCCCACCAGCATCCACGCGCCAAGACCGAACTTTGCGAGCCAGTGGGGGATGCCTAGAGCGTGAATCCGATCGCTTGGCGGGGCAACCATGCCACCCCACGTGCCCTGCGATTTGTTGTCGGCAACCACGTCAAGGTCGTCGTGAGTGATGTGTCGTTTGCCCGACTTCGCGCGCTCTTGGGCCTCTTGCTGGGCTGCAAGAAGGCCGTCGTCGTCTCGTGTTGTGCTTCGCTTGAAGCGGTCGAACACACCCATCGCTTACTCCGCCGTCGTTTGTTGAATCCGATGAGAGTACCGCACTTGACGCTGGCTACGCACGCATATTCTTCTAGACCCCAAATCGCGGCCGTTGCTGGGCGCTGATGTCGTCGGCATCCGGGTCGGCATGCCCTCGAAGTGAGGACCGCGCCGGGCGGTCCTCACACGGCGAATGGTCTGGTGTCGGATTAGGACACGAGTGGGTTGTGCCCCCTCTGGACTTCTTCGCCATCGCGAACCGGGTCGGGAGCAGTTCCCTCTCCCCATGGGTTGTCCGAGAGTGACTCGCGCCCGTGCGGAGTGAGCCAGCCCTCGAGCGATGGACCAGCCGGCACGATCTGCGTGGGGTTAATGTCCGTGTGCACGATGTAATAGTGCTCCTTGATCTGCTGGAAGTCGACGGTGTCGCCGAATCCGGGAGTCTGGAACAGGTCGCGCGCGTATGCCCACAGCACCGGCATGTCAGTGAGCTTGTTTCGGTTGGTCTTGAAGTGGCCGTGGTAGGCCGCGTCGAAGCGGACGAGTGTGGTGAATAGGCGGACGTCGGCTTCGGTTATGTGATCGCCCATGAGGTATCGCCGGTCGGCAATGCGCTCCTCGAGCCAGTCCATCGCCGTCCACAGGCGGTCATAAGCTTCCTGGTAGTGCTCCTGCGAGCCAGCGAAACCACAGCGGTACACGCCGTTGTTGACCTCGGTGAACACGCGCTTCATCACAGCTTCCATGTCCTCACGCTGATCTTCGGGCCAGAGGTTCGGTGCACCCTCGCGGTGGAATTCGGTCCACTCGGAGTAAAGGTCGCGGGTGATTTGGTCGAAGTCGTTGGTCACGAGTTTGCCGGTGGTGATATCCACGATTGCCGGCACTGTGATGCCGAGCGGGTATTCGGGATCGAGGGCGAAGTACGCTTCCTGGAGTCGCTCGTATCCGAGGACTGGATCCTTGCCGCCGTCGTCCAGGTCGAAGGTCCACGAGTTTTTGTCGTGAGTTGGGCCGGGCAGGCCGATGGAGAGGGCGTCCTCGAGGCCGAGAAGTCGGCGGACAATGAGAGTGCGGTTTGCCCATGGGCAAGCGCGGGCGGCCACGAGGTGGTAACGCCCGGCCTCAGGCGCGAAGCCATCGCGGCCATCCGCGGTGATGCGGGTGGTCACGTATCGCATGTCGCGTTCGTAGGGCTTGTCGCCATCGACGTACGTGCCGTTATTGGAATTATTAGTTGAACGTTCAATTGTCTCCATGTCGCTAGGGTATGTGTTTTCGCCCGTGGGTGTCAACGGGCGTCGCCCGATCGTCGTCGTGAAACAATGCACGTATGAAACCTACGAACTTCCAGCCCACCGACGATTTTTGGAATCCCGCTGAATCTAGGTACGACGACGTGCCCATCGTGCGCTCCGGACGCTCCGGCCTTCACCTGCCTCGGATCGCACTCGGCACGTGGCACAACTTTGGCGACGATACGCCGTTTCAGACTCAGCGCGACATCATCCGCTACGCGTTCGACCGTGGCGTGATTCATTTCGATATTGCCAACAATTATGGACCGCCCCCTGGCTCCACCGAGGAGAACGTCGGGCGGATCGTGAACAAAGATCTGAAGGCGCACCGCCACGAGCTCGTGATTTCTACGAAGGCCGGCATGGCGATGTGGCCTGGTCCAACAGGATTCGGTGGCTCGCGTGGCTATCTGCTGAACTCGCTTGACGAATCACTCCAGCGCCTCGGCATGGATTACGTCGATATCTTTTATCACCACCGCCCGGACCCCGAGGTTCCGCTCGAAGAGTCCATGCTGGCGCTTCACGACGCCGTTCGGTCCGGAAAGGCCCGGTACGCGGGCATCTCGTCCTATTCGGCGACCGCCGCGGCCGATGCTCAGGCGATTATGCGCGAGCTCGGCACGCCGCTCGTGATTCATCAGCCTTCGTACTCGATGCTTAACAGGTGGGTCGAAGAAGGTGAGCCGTCGCTCCTTCACACGGCCGCGGACGAGGGCATGGGCGTCATCGCTTTTTCACCGCTTGCCCAGGGCATGCTGACCAACAAATATTTAAACGGCGTTCCCAAGGGAAGTCGACTCGATAGGGGTAAGGTGGCGTCGACATACTTTACCGACGAGACGCTCGATCACGTGCGTGCGCTGAATAATATCGCGGGAGAGCGCGACCAGACGCTCGCCCAGATGGCCATCGCCTGGATTTTGCGTGACCAAGGAGCCAATACCGTGACGACCGCGCTCGTGGGCGCCTCGTCTGTGAAACAGCTGGCCGATTCGCTCGGGGCGCTCGACAACATGGAGTTCACTGCCGATGAGCTTGCACGAATCGACGAGCACGCTGTGGAATCCGGTATCAATACATGGTGGAACGCCACCCAATCGAGGATGTAAACATGAATATTTCTACACTTGATGAACTGATTCTTGATGTTGCGCTTACCGAAGTGGCTACGCCTCGGCGAGTTGCCGTGCTTGACGACCCGTCGGGCGACTTGCTGCGTTCCGTTCTTGGGTGGGAAGGCCTCGACGCCGTCTTGCTCGGCTCGCGCACAATCGATCAGGCTCGTACCGCCAAGCAGATTATTGGCGACGCTCCTGGGCTTGTGCGCGTCGCGGGAGTAGATGGCCCATTGCACGTGGGGGAGTTCCTCGCTGAACCTCTTGATCTCGTGATCGGTCAGGTACCGAAGTCGCTCGAGGAGACGGCCTACATCGCTGCCGCAGTTGCGGCGCGGGGCGGCGTGCTTGTGATTGGTGCGAACAATAAGCATATGGATCGTGGGCATAACGCCACGCTGGCAGACTACTTCTCGGATGTGCGCGCTAGCCGTGGGCGAGGCAAGTTCCGCGCACTTATCGCCCGTGGCGAGCCGACGGGGCGCACCTATGCCCCGGCTGTGGGCAACACCGAGGCCGGGCCGCTGTTTGGCGTCGGCGGGGTGTTCAGTGGCGCCGACGAGGATCCCGGCGGCCAGTTCCTTGCCGTGGAGGCGATCAAGGAGCTGATCTCGGAAATCCAGGCCCGCCGGGATGCGGCGACCTCATGGGATTCGTGGGAGCGGCCAGCGGAACGGGAGCGTACCGATCTTGAGGTGGTTGACCTCGGTTGCGGCAACGGGTCCGTGGCGCTCGCGATTCTCGATGCTCTACCGGATGCCACGGTGGTGGCAACTGATTCACACGCGGATGCGGTGGTGTCGGCGTCGTTGACTCTTCGCGAATTTGTGGAAGCCGGACGTGCTCGGGTGACGTGGGACGACGCTGCGGGTGACGAGGAGGAAGGCAGCGCCGACGTGGTGCTTCTCAATCCGCCATTCCATGATGGCACGGCCATCGACGCAACCCTCGTCCAAGGGTTGCTCGACGCCGCCCGCCGGTTGCTTCGCCCCGGCGGACGCCTGTACATGGTGCACAACAACCACCTGCGCTATCGGCCCGAGGTTGAGGCGAGGTTCGTGAGGGTGCGCCAAGTTGCCCGCAATCCGAAGTTCACCGTGCTTCGCGGTGACCTCGCCAAGTAGTGCTGTTTCGCTGCGACCGGTGTCCATCCCTAGGTGTCTGGTCGCATGTGCGAGGACTTCTGGTTAAACGCGAGGGGAAGTACTCCTCGCGTGTGACCAAAACTCCTCGCGTTTGCATGTGGGGTGGACGAACCTCTGGGGTGGGTGAACCTCCGCGAGCGCGTGGGGTGGGCGAACCTGTGTGCATATGCTCCAGGCGGCATATCGCCACCAAGTCAAAGATGTGGCCCGCAGAACCAGACGGTTCTGCGGGCCACATCAGTTGGTGGAGTTACGCCTTAGCGTTACTCTTTTCTTTTGGTTTCAACGAGTCTGCGCAAGACGGATTCATCCATCTCAGCAAGTTCATTGACCATGAGTTGCTTCTCGATCCTCTGTAGATCCTTGAGCGGGAGCTGGGACAGGCGATTGATGATCAACGCCTGTGACTCGTCAAGGGTTGGCTGAGGTGCCGGCGCTGCGGACTCGGCAATCTGGCCACCGTCGCGGTTTCCGCCACCCTTCGGAACCGTGAGAACGATCGAAAGGATTGCGGCAAGGGCCATCACTGCGTTGATGATCATGACGACCATGCCAGCGAAGCGGAGCGAGACGTTGTCTTGAACACCGACGTACTCGACTCCAACAGCCATCGGCTCGCCAGCCTTCAGTGCGTTGAACACGGCCAGCGAAATTGCGAGGCCGAGCGCACCACCAAGTGAGGATGCCATCTTGTAGATACCCGAACCGGCTCCAGCCTGATCAGCAGGGAGGTTCGAGAGGGCAGCATCCGTGGATGGGGTCGCATAGAACGCGAGACCAAGACCGAACAGACCGTACGCGATAATCGCCAAAATCTTGTAGGTATCGAGGTACACGAAGGTCGGGACGAGGAACAGGGATGACAAAATTACGATCAGCATTCCCCAGATCATCGGCTTACGAGGACCGAAGCGCTGGAGCAGTTTCTCACCGAAGCGGATAAAGGTCACGATCATGATGCCGTAACTGAGTGTCAGCAGACCTGCACCCTGGGTGCCAAGATAGCCGTCTTGTCCCTCGACGCGCGCGCCAATGAGCACGAGCTGGGAGACGTTGAGAAGACCAATCGTTGCGTTCGCCAGGAAGTTCGAGATCGTCGCACCGGTAAAGGTGGTGTTCTTGAACAGGCCGAAGTCGATGAACGGGTTGGCCGCTTTCTGTTCGATACGCACGAATATGACCATGCCGATCACCGCGACGGCGGCGAGCGTGAGCGTGATCGGTGACGTCCAGCCCATCGGGTCTCCGGCGTCGTTGACCGGAGGCATATTTGCACCGAAGATCAGTGCCACCATCAACGAGAGCAGGGTGATGAGGAAGACGATCAGACCAGGCCAATCGAAAGCCTTCTTCGGACCCTTCTGAGGCACCTTCGACTCCGGGGTGCCCCAAATGAGGAGCATCGCAAGGATGGAGACGATGATGTTGATGATGAAGATCCAGCGCCAATTGATCTGCTGCGAGATGATACCGCCGAACAGTGCGGCAAAGCCCGAGCCGCCCCACGAACCGATCGACCACATGGACACGGCGCGTTGACGTGCTTCGCCGTCCCAGTAGGTTTTCACGAGAGCCATGGTGGACGGCATGATCATCGCGGTCGACAGACCTTGCAGAACTCGTCCAAGAAGCATGAACGGGGTTGCAAGTGGGCCCATAGCAAAGACGAGCAGAGCGGAGC
>JAAYGH010000150.1 GCA_012727825.1 Trueperella sp. | reverse complement strand
CCTGCCGGTGAGATCCAAGACCAGGCCGTCTCCCGCAATGTTTGGACCGGCGGCGGCTCCATCCCGCTTCAGGAGTGGGTCGATGCTGTGAAGGCCACCGGCTACGACGGCTGGTGGTGCTCGGAGATCTTCCACGACAAGTCTGCCGAGTTCGGTTTCCTCCAGGTCGCCCAGACCCTGCGCAGCAATATGGAGATCCTTATCGCCTGACCGCGGAACAGCAGGAGGGCGGCACCGGAGAATTTCCGGGGCCGCCCTCCTCTTCCCTAAGGTGCTGACGCACACGCCAGAGCATCCGCAGCGCCCTCCGCACATAGACCAACAAAGATAGGCTGGCGAGCACACGATGCTGCTGAACAGCCACGGAAGCCAGTCAGACCACGGCCTGACTGGCTTCCCATTCGTTTAGAGCCTGCACTCCCCCGCTCATGCCCGACGCCCTCTCACTTGGCACGTACTGTCGCCGCAGTGGGACGAGTATGGGGGTGCGGGAAATATCCCGCACCCCCACGCACTTGGCGCTCAGCTCTCAGTCGAGGCTGAACTCCTTCTTGAGACGAGCAAGCGTTGCCTTGTTCGTCTCGTCAGCGTTCTCGGGCCACCCGAAGGTGCAGACCGAGAGGACGCCGTCGAACTTGATCTCGCGCAGCGTGTCGAAGACCTGGTCCCATGGAACTTCGCCGTGACCAACCGGGTTGTGCTGGTGGACACGTGCGTCGACACCGGGCGGGTTGACGATGTAGCGGTTGCCGCCGCCTGCGTGATGGTTGAAGACATCAGCGATGTGGACCTCGAACAGCTTCGGCGCAGACGACTTGATCATTCGAGCAACTTCACCCTTGCCCTCATCAAGATGGAAGGTGTGGGGGCAGCAGTACTCGTAGCCGAGCCAGTCCTTGTTGACGGCGCGGACCATCGTGTAGGCCTCGTCATGTGTCTCGACGAAGTCGTACGGGTGGGCCTCCATCGCGATTCTCAGGTCGTACTTCTCAATGTCGCCGGTGAGCTCTTCGATCGACTTGTACCACTGGTGCTCGCACTGGACGGGCGTGTTGGGGTTACCGGCAAACTCGGTGACGATGTCGCGGACTTCAAGCTGATCGGCGATCTCGAAGAGGCGGCGCCAGTTGCGGACCTGCGCCTGGCGCTCCTGCTCGTCGACAGCGGCCCAGTTGAAGACCGGGTTGAGGGTGCGGATCTTGACTCCGGAGTCCTTCTCCGCCTTCTTGAGCTCGGCGACGAACTCATCATCGGCCTTCGGGTAGCGGTGCCAGAAGTGGAACTCGGTGTTCGGCGACAGCTCGACGTAGTCGTAGCCGAGCTCGCGCGCCTTGTGGAGCGTGTCGGCTGTGGACATCGAGGCGTAGTACATGTTGGGGTCGAGTGCGATATCAACCATGCGTGAACCTTCCTTCCAGGAGAGTGACGAGAGCGATGCTTAAGCGTAGAAGTCGGGCTTGTCGATGAGGACGACGTCGACCTCCTTGCCGCCCTGCTCCTGCGAGGCAAGGGCTGCGTCGACAACCGCGGTGGCCGCGTAGCCGTCCCACGAGGAGGAGCCGGTGTGCTCACCCTTCGCGACCGCATTGATCCACGACTGAACTTCAGTGTTGAATGCGCCGTGGAAACGCTCGTTGTGATCCTGACACATCTTATTACGGTTACCGGAAATGTCACGGACCTGGATGCCCTCCTGGTCACCCAGACGCGCGGCAGCGCTCTCCATGACGACCTCACACTCGATCGAATAGCCGTATTCGAGGTTGACGTTGACCTCATCATCGATGCGGATACCGGACTCGGTATAGAAGACGAGGACGATCGGCTCTTCGAGCTTCGCATGCGCGCGGGTGGATTTGCGGACGGCATCGGTGCGGACACGGACGACCTCTTCACCCGTCATCCAGCGCATCGTGTCGATCTCGTGGATGGCCGTGTCGTCGATGAGGTTGCGGGACGTATAGGTGTCAGGGACAGCAGGGTTGCGGTGACGGTTATGGACCATGAGTACATGGCCGTACTTCCCTGAGTCGACGATGTCCTTGATCTCGTTGTACGCCTTGTCGAAGCGGCGCATGAAACCGACGGTGACAAGCTTCTTGCCACCCTCGATCTCAGCCTCCATGATCGACTTGCAGTCCTCAGCGGTCGTCGCGAGGGGCTTCTCGACGAGGACGGGCTTGCCT
>JAAYGH010000149.1 GCA_012727825.1 Trueperella sp. | reverse complement strand
CAATCGGAGTATTTGGATTAATCTGGTCTGCAACTCTCCTTCCGACGGCCTATCGGCGCCTTGGCACTGATCTCCGAGGGAATCGGCTATAGCTTCGGCCCACAAGATCTACCGGGAAAACGAGTAGGAGCAGCGCCCAGGCTGAGGGCGTTCTTCAGAGAGATTCCCACAACAAATCTCCGCCTGCACGATGAGTGTTGCGAGTTTGGAGTGGCAACTCAACCCAGGTGTCCATGCGAGAATCGGCCATCAGGTCAGCGGATTGTATGAGGTCGAGGGCATTACGGCGACTCAAACCAAACTGCGTTCGCAGGATTTTCATCGGTTCAGGAGCAGTGAGCCGTTCGCCGTCCTCGTTACCGACGTTGCCGGTGTTGGCGATGAATTGCATTTCGTAGAGACGATTGGAGGCAACACGCATTGCCGTGCGCGCAATCTCATTGATTGCACACATGCGCACGCCAGACACTCTGCGCAACCGGAGCGTTCCCGAGACTGTATCCATAAGGCCCATCTTGCCACGCGGTGGTTCACACCTGCTGTCACGAGGCTGACGTTACACGTGGCTCCTCACAAAGCCGAGCGGGGGCCGGAGAAATCCTCCGGCCCCCGCTCGTGCAGTCACGTGTTCTTCACATCTGCAGCGAGGCTGAGTTTGAGTTTAGGACGTTTTAGTCACCCGAGGAGAGGCTGAGCTTCGGCATTGCTTCTCCTTTGCCAAACTTGACGTCGCGTGCAGCAGCGAGCTTGGAGGTCAAGCCCGTCAGCTCGATGAAGCCGCGTGCGTGCGACTGATTGAACGTATCTCCCTCGTCGTAGGTTGCGAGATTGAAGTCGTACAACGACGTGTCCGACCGGCGGCCCGTGACCACGGCTCGGCCACCGTGGAGGGTCATGCGAATCTCGCCCGACACATACTCCTGGGTATCGAGGATGAAAGCATCAAGCGAACGCTTCAGTGGTGAGAACCATTGGCCTTCGTACACGAGTTCAGACCAGCGTAGCGAAACGCGCTGTTTGAAGCGGGCCTGCTCACGATCCATGGTGACGCGTTCGAGTTCCTGGTGTGCGGCGATCAGCGCCATAGCGCCCGGCACCTCATAGATCTCACGAGATTTAATGCCGACCATGCGATCTTCAACGATATCGATGCGGCCAATACCCTGCGCACCAGCGCGGCGATTCATCTCTTCGATAGCTTGCAGCGGCGTGACATCCGTGCCGTCAATTTTGACCGGAATGCCCTTCTCGAATTCAATCACGACCTCGTCTGGTAGCGGCGGATAGGCCGGGTCGTCGGTGTAGGAGTAGACATCTTTCGTCGGCGCGTTCCACAAATCTTCGAGATAGCCGGTTTCGATAGCCCGACCCCACACGTTTTGATCAATGGAGAACGGATTCGACTTCGTCGTCTCGATCGGAAGGTTGTGCTTCTCGGCGTACGAGATTGCAAACTCGCGGGTCAGAGCAAGGTCACGCACGGGTGCGAGGCACTTTAAGTCCGGGCCGAGTGCAGTGATGCCGTTTTCGAAGCGGACCTGATCGTTGCCCTTACCCGTACAGCCGTGAGCCACAACCGTTCCACCAAACTGGCGGGCTGCCGTCACGAGGTGCTTGACGAT
>JAAYGH010000148.1 GCA_012727825.1 Trueperella sp. | reverse complement strand
TCTACAAGCTCGGTCACGGCCTGACCTACGAGGAGTAATCGTATCTGGATAGGCTGTTAAGGCGTGGGCGGAACCGGAAATGGTTCCGCCCACGTTTTTGTTGCCAACATTCCTCTTTATTCTTGTGTCAACAACTCGATACAAGAAAGGGTGATACCCATGACAGGAACATTGTTCGCCGTTCCCGCGCTTACGTTACTTTTTGGATTTTTGATTGCAGCGATTGTCTGGGTCGCCCTCGACCGGAAGGAGCCGCACACGCGCGATCTCGAACTGCGTTTTCCGAAACTTGCTGATATGCGGGCGGATACCGTGCGCATTCGAATGATCTCTTTTGGAATTGGTCTGGTGGCCGCGGGGGCATGTGCCTTCCTCGGAGATAACGGTCTTGGCCTGCTGCTCGCGCCTACGGTACTGGCGCTGGTCATGATCGTCGGGTTGAGGGTTCAGGAGTTCAAGCACTCGAAGGCGGCGAGCGACCACAGGGTGGCAAGCTTAACCGGCCGCAGGGCCGTGGATTACCTCCGGCCAGTCACCGGTGCCACGCTCGCATTCACCGTGGTCGCCTTTGCCTGGGTGGTCATAGCTGGAGAGATCTTCGGCGACGACGCGGGCGCGGGACGCGCCCGCAACCTCTCCCTCCAGTGCGCGGATTACGCCAGTAGCACTGGACCATTCCCCGGAAGTTTCTACACTCGACCGATGCTCGTCGGCGCTGTAATTCTCGCTGGCGTGGGAGCCTGGGCCGTCATCGCGATCGTCCGCCGGCCGCGTGACGCGCGACCCGACGTCGTCGACATCGATGATTCGCTTCGTGTTGAAGCCACCCAAGGTGTGATGAGTGCGATCGTCGTCGGCATTGGGCTACAGGTCGCGGGCGCGTCGTTCTTTGCGACGGGGGCGTTTGCTCGGATTGCCGGATCGCAACAGATGTGCCCCATTCCAACCTCCTACTCGGTCGCGCACTGGCTCTACGCATGTGCGTTGGTTGTCGCAATCGTCGTCGTCGTAATTGCAGGAAAGCGATACTTTATCCCGACGGCGGCCAACCACTACCTCACCAAGGCAGGGATGATGCGATGAGTCTGGCTGTGGTCGTGCGAGAGGGCGATCCGACCCCTCCGTTCCGCCAAATCTTCATTCAAATGAGCGCGGCGATTACCTCCGGCGAACTCCATGGGGGAACGAAACTCCCGAGCGTTCGCACCCTCGCCTCAGATCTCGACCTCGCTCCAGGAACTGTCATGCGGGCCTACGCTGACCTCGCTTCCGCCGGCCTCGTCGTGTCGCGGCGCGGACGGGGGAGCGTGGTGGCCGTTGGCGCCGCCGATCCGAAAAGGCACGAACAGATCGGAGAAGACCTTGTCCGAGACTTCATCGCCAGAGCGCGAGATCTTGGCTTAAGTGATGCTCACATCAAACGCCTGGTTACCGAGAGACTCGATTCGGATGACGACCCTGTGCGTTCGTCGTCGTGATTGGCGCGCCGACGCTTTGCGTTGGCTGTGGTTTGCCACCTCGATGGTGGAGCCAGATCGAGACCCCAACAGCGGCGCTACCTACGGT
>JAAYGH010000147.1 GCA_012727825.1 Trueperella sp. | reverse complement strand
GGTGGGAGCATTCGCGGACTGTGAGGCACGTGTTCGACGTGGCTGGTTCGCAGTTTCATTAAGATTCAAGGGAGAAAACGTGGCAGTTTCATCGTTCGACGTCGTCAGTCGATATGACGTCCAGGAAGTAGACAACGCAGTCAACCAGGCAGCGAAGGAGGTTGGCCAGCGCTATGACTTCCGTAATGTCGGCGCTTCTGTCGTGCTCTCCGGTGAGGCCATCACGATGACGGCGAACTCCGCCGAACGTGTGCTGGCCATCTGGGACGTCCTACAGTCCAAGCTTATTCGCCGCGGTCTCTCACTCAAGCAGGTCGATGTTGGCGACGGCGAGCCGCAACCCTCTGGCAAAGAGTACAAGCTCGTGGGTTCGCTTAAGGAAGGCATCAGTCAGGAGCACGCGAAGGCAATCACCAAAATGGTCCGCGACGAGGCACCCAAGAGCGTCAAGGCACAGATTCAGGGCGAGGAAGTCCGCGTGCAGTCGAAGTCGCGCGACGACCTGCAAGAAACTATTGCCCTGCTCAAGGGAGCCAAACTGGACGTCGCCCTGCAGTTCGTCAATTTCAGATAGTCCACGCGGACGCTAGGTGACGATCTCAGGTTCTTCCAAAGATCGTCACCTAGTTAATCGACTGACGCGCTGCTGCGCCCGCGTGAGGGTCGGCTGCGCTAGTAGAGCTTGCCGTCGTGCTCCTCGTCGCGTGAAACCGCCGTCATCGTTTCGCGCTCAACAACCTTGATGCGCGCGCGGCCTTCCTGTGCGCCAAGTGCCATCTCGAACTCTTCGAGCAGCTCCCAGCCACGCCACGTGGTGTAACGAACGCCGCGACTCTCAAGAACCTTCTTGGTCTCATCCCAACCGACTGCATCGGTGAGCGCATGCAAGATGCCCGCCTCGTAATCTTCAACGAGGTGGCCAATGGTTTCCTGAGCATCGGACTTGGTCGAGCCGATGAGGCCGACCGGACCGCGCTTGATCCAGCCCGTGGCGTACATTCCCGGAACGACCTCGCCGCCTGCCTCCGCAGTCACACGGCCCTCGACGTTGGGCACGATTCCGTTGACGTCGTCGAACGGAGCACCCGGGACAGGCGAAGAGAAGTAGCCAACAGCGCGGTAGACTGCCTGCACTGGATAATCGATGAACTCCCCGGTGCCCTTGACTGAACCATCGCCCTGAAGTGCTGTTCGCTCCATGCGGATGCCCTCAACCTTGCCATCACCGAGTATCTCGGTCGGCGCCTGCAACATGTGAATATGAATACGACGCGAGGCGGTCAGATCCTCTTCCTCTTGGAAGACCCACTCGGTCAGCTGCTCGACCACCTGGCGGGTCATCTTCGAGGCTTCCATGGCCTTTTCCGAACCCTCGTCGTAATCAAAGTCTTCCGGGTACACGATGATGTCCACATCATCGAGATGGCCCAATTCGCGTAGTTCCATCGGGGTGAACTTCACCTGTGCGGGGCCTCGGCGACCAAACACGTGAACATCGGTGATCGGCGAAGAGCGGAAGCCCTCCTCCACGTTCTTCGGTATATCGGTGGACATCAAATCCTCGGGACGCTTGGCCAGCATGCGCGCAATGTCAAGCGCCACGTTGCCAACACCAAGAACTGCCACCTGCTCGGCCTCGAGAGTCCACGTGCGCGGGTAGTCCGGGTGGCCGTCGTACCAGTACACAAAGTCGGCACCCCCGTAGACCTCGGGAAGGTCCGCACCCGGGATCGTAAACGGAGCGTCCTTATCTGCACCGGTCGAGAGGATAACCGCGTCATAATGCTCGTGTAGCTCGTCGAACGTGAGATCCTTGCCAATTTCGACGTTGCCGACAAGGCGAATGTCGCCGCGCTGAAGCACATTGTAGAGCGCGTTAATAATCGCCTTGATACGTGGGTGATCAGGAGCGACCCCGTAGCGCACGAGCCCGTAGGGGGCCGGCAACTTTTCGTAAAGGTCGATCTGCACGCCGACTCCCGACTTCGAGAGAATGTCCGACGCGTAAATACCGGCTGGGCCGGCTCCGATAACTGCAACATGGAGTGGACGATCTACCACGTGTACCTCTTCCAAATTCTGGCTCCGGGTATCCCGGCATAATCGCACACCATCTTAGTTGCACCCGCACTAGGTTCCTATACGAAGGCGGTGGCGGGTGACGAAATCGTCACCCGCCACCGCGGATATCTACCCGGTCCATGAGCCCTCCGGCAGTGGGACCGCGCGAACTTGCATACTGAATCTTAGGAGTCTTCACCCGGGCCGTAGTCACCAGTGGTCGCATCGAGGCGAATCACACCGTAGGTCCATCCACGACGACGGTAGGCGGCACACGGCTGTTTCGTCTCTTCATCGATAAACAAGTAGAACGGATGTCCAACGAGCTCCATCTCATCGATGGCCTGCTCGACCGAGATGGGCTTTGCCTCGTAGAGCTTCTGACGCACGATCACCGGTGAATCTCCGAGCTGCGATTCAATTTCCTCACCGAGCTCCTGCGGAACGCGCCGCTCCTCTTCCTCCACCGTCTTCGTTGACGGGTTGGCAAGCAGCTCGTCGATCGGGAGTTCCTCCACCCGCTGTTGGCGGCGATCACCCTTCCTGCGATTCTTCTTCTTCTCTTGCTTGCGGCGCAAACGTTCGAAAAGTTTTTGGGCGGCAAGATCAAGCGCTCCGTACCTATCGGATGCTGATGCCTCTGCACGCACCACCGGCCCCTTGTCGCGAACTGTGATTTCGATTCGCTCGGAGGTATCAACCTGAGAAGGGTTCGGCTCGTGCGTGACTTCTACTTGCACACGTTGCGTGTACGGAGCAAACTGCTCAATTTTCCGAAGCTTTTCCTCAGCGTGCGCTCGAAAACTTCCCTTGACCTCAGTGTTTCTACCGGTGATTACGATTTCCATGATGACCTCCTATGGCCATTGTCGAAAAGTGGGCATGACCCAGAAATTTAACGCCCGCCCCAGCGAGCCCTCATCACCTCCACCTGCGGTTTTGACCTTTTCGTTACCGAAAGTTTGGTTGCCCTTATTATACGGTGATCGCGTCGGATTTATGACCTATCCCACGCATTTGCCGTGGATCTCGTGTAGCAGCCAGAGCAAATCCAGCAATGACGCGACCTCCGGCTGATTTCACCGCGCGCGAAGCGCCCGCGAGGGTGGCGCCCGTGGTCACGACGTCGTCCACAAGTACGACATCCTTACCCCGCAGGTCCACTCCGCCCGCGATCGCCACGGCCCGCAACTTGCTCCCCCGCGCCTCCAGACCCACACCCTTCCGCACTCGCCGGCGCACGAGAACGTCGGCGCACTCCGCCTCGAGCATCTCCGCTAACGCATGTGCTAACACTCCTGCAACGAAGCGCCCCTCCCTCGCTCGCTTCGGTAAAGACGGAGCCGGAACGACGACGACCGGACCCGCCCGTGTGGGAATCTCCAGTCCTTCTCGCGAGGCAACCAAGTTGCTGAATGCTCGATCCAAGCGGCGGTCAGCAACGTTCTTCCACCGAACAATTGCTCGTGCCACGGCGTCGTCATAATCCGCGAGCGCAAGCACTGGAAACGGTGACGTGTCCGCTCCCCCGTCCGGACTCACGTGAGTGAGGTAGGGCAGGTGTTCTTCAACGCGGTACCACGTGCCGGAAAATTCGGCGCAGCACGCATCACACAGGTCCTCGTCCCACTGACCGCAACCGGCGCACCATCGCGGGAACACAATATCTAGGACGTC
>JAAYGH010000146.1 GCA_012727825.1 Trueperella sp. | reverse complement strand
CTCCAAGAGTATGCGGTGCTACCGGCGTCGATACGGGATTAATGGCCCGATTCGCCTCGACGATCTCGCTTGACCTCAACTTTTTCAAGTAGCCGCAATAGCTCGTTTTGCTCCGATGCGCTCAGCACACCAAACACGTCATGGGCGATTTCCGCCCGCTTGACTGCCGTCTTTTCTACGAAGTCCCGCCCTTCCTGGGTGGATGACACGATCTTCGCGCGTCGATCTGCCGGATCCGCACTTGCCTGTGCGAGTCCCATCTGCGTCAGTGAGTCAACGACGCCGGTGACCGCCCGTGGTGTGACGTTCAACTTTTCTGCGAGACGGGCTGGGCGAACCGGCTCGGTGGAGATGATGCGCAGCGCCCGGTAAAGGTGGGGAGCAAGGGGAAGCGTTCGGCTCCTACGCCGAATATCTCGCGTGATCCTCGCGATCAGTTCACCCAGTCGATTTGTGGTTTCGCTCATATGGGAATAATACCAGAAGATGTGCGTTATATTCATTGTGTATATACTTCACTAAATATCCCTCATTGACGAAGGGAGGGCCTATGAGAGCCCCCACCACACATGTTCATCCCAATCGAGCGTTGGAGAAAAATGCGGATGATATCCGCCAGCTCAATATTTCACCGGTCAAAATGTCCCGCGTGCTCGCACTCTTTAAGCCCCACATTGGCGCAATCGCCGTTGTGGTTGGCCTCATTGTTCTCACATCAATTCTCACGGTCGTTCAGCCGTTCCTTGTTCGTGAAACCGTAGACGTAGCTATTCCACACCAAGATGTGCCTTTGCTGCTCTGGCTCGTAGGCGCAATGATTGCCCTCGTCGTCGTGACTCAAGGTCTCGGCGTTATTCAAACTTTTCTATCCACCCGGATCGGGCAGACGATCATGCATTCGCTGCGCACGAGCGTATTTGCCAACGTGCAGCGCCAATCGCTGAGGTTCTTTACCACGTGGAAGGGCGGCGAGATTCAGTCGCGGCTGACCAATGACATATCGGCAATGCAGTCCGTCATCACCTCCACCGCCACCTCGATCGCATCAAATCTCACCACGGCCGTGGCGACGATCGCGGCAATGATCGCATTGAGTCCGCGCCTGTCATTGCTGTCGTTGATCGTGTTGCCGCCGTCGATCTATCTCACGCGCAAAGTGGCCCTCGTGCGGCGTCGAATGACGGCGAAGCACCAAGACGCACTTGCGAAAATGCTCCAGCACATCACCGAAAACCTCTCTTTGTCAGGCGCGCGCCTCACAAAGACGATCGGTGCGCAATCTCGCGTGGCAGACGAATTCGATGACGTCTCGCATTCGCTCATCGACCTCGAAATTGAATCTCAGCTTGCCGGCCGGTGGCGCATGGCCACCATGCAAATAATCTTCGCGGTGATTCCTGCGCTCGTGTATCTGTTTGCGGGGCTACCCGCCACGAGTGGGGGAATGACGATTGGTACTCTCATCGCGTTCACGGCTCTGCAGTCGCAGGTATTCCGCCCGATGATGGGTCTGCTCAACCTCGGTGCGCAGTGGGTTTCATCGATGGCGCTTTTCTCCCGCATCTTCGAATTCCTCGATCTCAAGCCGGAGATAGTGGAGCCAGAGTATCCTCGCGATTCCGAGATCATTGATGCAACCGTGACATTTGAGCACGTTGATTTTCGATACGACGATGCAGCTCTCGTGTTGGATGACATCAGTTTTGAGATTGCGCCTGGAACGACGACGGCGCTCGTTGGGCATACCGGCTCCGGCAAGTCCACGATCGCCTCACTGATCACACGTCTTGCTGATCCGACGAGGGGGCGAGTGCTCATTGGTGGCGTGGATGTGCGCGATGTGTCTGCCACGGCCATTACTGACATGATCGGGGTCGTCTCCCAAGAGACGTACCTTATGCACGCGTCGATTCGCGAGAACCTCCTGCTAGCAAACCCGGAAGCCTCCGAGATGGAGCTGTGGGAGGCCCTCGAATCCGCCCGCGTAGCCACCCTGATCCGCGATCTTCCAGACGGACTCGATACCGTCGTCGGATCGCGCGGCCACCGATTTTCCGGAGGTGAGCAGCAGCGACTTTCGATTGCCCGCACTCTCCTTCGCGAGCCGAGCATCCTCGTTCTTGATGAAGCCACGTCGGCACTTGATAACGCCACAGAGCGAGCGGTCAATTCGATTATTGAACGTTCGAGTGCGTCCCGACTCGTCATCGCCCACCGGCTTTCAACGGTTCAGGACGCCGATCAGATCCTTGTGCTCGACCGTGGTCGCATTGTGGAGCGCGGTACTCACACCGAGCTCCTCGCCAGTGGTGGCACGTACGCCGAACTTATTCGCGCTGCCAAGCGACAGGAGGATCTCGTCGCCTAAACATTCAGCGAACGCTGTCGGTTTGCGCGCCGGGCACACCTGGACGGCTCGTCGGGACGGGTGTGCGGCGCGCGAGATTTTGGCGCGAGAATCACAGCACGGGGGCGAAGGTTTACCTGGTGCTGGTACTGTCGGTATTGAACAACGGTCAACGAATGCGGGTGCCTTGAGCCGATGGTTTTACCTTCGTGAAATTAACGGCAACTGACGGCAACTGACGGCAACCTCGCAAAGTTTACGTATTGCTTACTAAACTGGCATTGTTTTTCAACGAAGGATATGGTCAACTG
>JAAYGH010000145.1 GCA_012727825.1 Trueperella sp. | reverse complement strand
GCAACAACTGCCATGAAATTGACCTCCACTCCTGCCCGTTCGTGAATCATAAAGGCCAAGTGGACCCACTGATCTGTGAAATTCACAGTGGCCTCATTGAACGCGTCATGGAATCGAATTACCATTCATCCATGGTTGGCCGGCTTTACCCCAAGTACGCGCCCGGCTTGTGCAAGATCAAAATCGACGAGGTTACGTCCCCGTGAGACTTCTCCTCAACATCGTCTGGGTGGTCTTTGGTGGTTGGGCGCTGTTCTTGGAATACCTCGTTATCGGTGTTATTTCCGTCATTTTCATCATTACGATTCCGGCATCGGTCGCGTGTTTCCGCATCGCTTGGTACGTGCTGTGGCCGTTTGGGCGGGTGGTTGTAGATAAGCCAGGCGCCGGCGCGGGATCAACGATCATGAACGTCGTGTGGTTCCTCGTAGCCGGAATTTGGCTAGCGGTGGGTCACGTCGTGACAGCGTTTACACAGGCCATCACGATCATTGGTATTCCGCTCGCGATCGCGAATATCAAGCTGATTCCAATCACGTGCTTCCCCTTCGGCAAGATGGTCGTATCCGCCGACGAGGCGCGTCGCTACAACAATCCGCGAAGCCAGGACGTGTTCCTTCGCAACTAGGCGTCGGATCCGCCGCGGCCCTCGTAGCTAAATTCCGTGCCATCGCTGAATGTTGCCGTGATACTTGGCTGCGCCAGATCAACGACGACGTCGACCGAGTCACGTTCGTCGTCCGCATCGGCGGCGCCATCCCCGACTGAATTGGGTACGCCCGCGCTCGTGACGCGGTAGCGCAACTTCTCGTTTTCCTTGTGAAGGACCTCGATCTGCCCGTCGGTGAGCCACGGATATCTGCGACGCAGGCTGATGAGCGCGCGGTAATGCTCGTACATCCACCGGCCAAGTTCCGAAAGTTCAGCAGGGGATGCCGGAAGCGGCGCGCGGATAGCATCATCAGTCGAAACGCCGGCGCCTTTCTCAGCGCGGAACGCCTGCTCGTCTCCCTGATACACGGAGGGAATTCCAGGAAGGGTGAACAGGATGGTGGCCGCGATGGCTGCCCCGTCGTCGCCGACGAGGGAGGCGATGCGGTCGACGTCGTGATTTCCAACGAACGTTTGCATGCGTGCCGTGGCACTGAACTCGACGTGACGGTCAAGGGCGTGGGCGAGCTCCCAAAGGTTGCGATCCTTGAGCGAGCTCCAAATGCCCTTCCACAATTCGTACTGGGTGACCGTGTCAAGGTGGCCATCTGTGATGAGGGCGGTGTAATTGCCGTGGATGATCTCACCAAGGAATATGGCGCTTGGGAAACGTTCGTGCACGCGGTCAATCACGGCGGCCCAGAAGGTATTGGGCACCGAGTATGCGACGTCGAGGCGCCAACCCGCGATGCCACGCTCAAGCCAGTACTGCATGACGCTGACGGTGAGATCGAATGTTGCGGGGTCGGAGTGATCGAGTTCGGCGAGGTCAAGGTGACCTTCCCAGTGCTGTGGGTATCCGTCGTCGGCCATGAGGACAGGTGATGGCTCGCCGTTTTGTGCGGCGAGTGAAAGGGGGTGCTGGACCCCGACGTGGTTAAACACGCCGTCGAGGACCACGTCGAGTCCGCGCGCATTGCACTGCTCGATGAGCCAGTCGAAATCCTCGTTTGAACCGAGGCGGGAGTCGATGCGGAAGTAATCGATCGTGTCGTATCCGTGCGTCGTGGATTCGAAGATCGGCCCCAAGAGCAGTCCGTTGCATCCAAGTTCGACCACGTAGTCGAGCCAGGGCTCCAGGCGGCGAAGTCGAGCGGTATCGCCGGCGGTGTCGGCCCAATCGGCGCGGATGGGGGCGCCGAGTGCACCAAGAGGGTAGAGATGCCACCAGATTGCGTGTTCAAGCACGGATAACTCCTTCATTTTTCCAGTGTAGCGCGCAGGTCTTGGCCTCGGGACTCGCGTGACGACCGGGCGGTGAATGCTAAAAATCTCGCGACACGGGCGTACCTGCGTCGCGAGACATTACATGGTCGGGGTGGCGGGATTTGAACCCACGGCCTCTTCGTCCCGAACGAAGCGCGCTACCAAGCTGCGCCACACCCCGGTGCATTGAGCAACTTGTTCATAATAGCGAATGTGTTCATGTTTTCGAAACTCGCTTTTCGCACTGCGCCTGACGTCACACGGCGAGAGCGGGGTGCGTCTACAACAGCGCAGGCCCTTCCTCGACCGGCACCAGGCCACCCCTCTCTGGGGATTGGCAGTCAGGCAATTTAGGCTCTACTGCCGACGGGCACGATGTCGAGGAGGATTGCTTCGGGTGGGCAAAACGTTCGTACAGGCGCGTAGGTCGAGGCGCCGATTCCTGCCGAAACCTGAACCCACGCTGAGCCGGGGGCGTCCTTGGCGATCGCGGCTCCATCCCCTTTGATAAGGACGGGTTCGCCGGTACCTGAGCTACCAGGCTGGGCGTTGCTACCAGGCTGGGAGCCGCTACCAGACGGGAGGTTGTCTTCAGCTTGGCTGTTGTCATCCGGCTGGCTCGAATCGGCACGAACGTCAGCTTCGAGTGGCCACTGGAATAGGCCGGAGGCGAGCTTTGGATCGAGATCGCAGTTCGACACCAGTGCGCGGCCTCCGGGCAAGCACACCTGCCCGCCATGGGTGTGGCCTGCAAAAATGAGTGAGCACCCGTCGTCGACCATCTGATCCAAGACACGGGTGTACGGAGCGTGCGTCACGCCGATCCGGGCGTATGGTCCGTTAACACCGTCGGTTGGGCTTGGCTGCGGGGCAGGGAAATGGTCGTAGTCCATGTGCGGATCGTCCACCCCCACAAAGTCCAACGTCCAGCCGGCGACCTCGAGGCGAGCTCGCTTATTGTTGAGGTCAACCCAGCTGCGGTTCATGAAAGCCGAGCGCATCTCGCGCCACGCAAGCGGGACGGCGTCGTTATCCGACTCCACGCCGAGCTTTCGGTTCGACGGACCCACAAGGTAGCGCAACGGGTTTTTAAAGACTGGCGCAACGTAATCGTTCGAACCGAACACGAAGACGCCCGGAACGTCGAGCAGCGAGTCGAGGGCGTCGAGCACAGGTGCAAGTGCCTCGTCTTCCGCGATCATGTCGCCGGTAGCGACGACGAGGTCGGGCTTGCAATCGCCGAGGTCGCGAAGAAACGAGATTCGTTTGGAGTGCCGGACGAGCGTGTGCGCGTCGGAAATATGGAGGATGCGCAGTGGGCCGACGTCATCACTTGGGATGAGCATCGACCTGCGACGGAGCCGATAGCTGTGGGCGTGAACGAGGCCGTACGCGAGCGTGGCCGCCCCAACGCCGATAGCTGCTTGACCGAGCTGGATGGCTGTTCGTTTTTTCATGGGGATCAGCCTTCGCCGGCCGAAATCCAGATCTCTATCCGAGTTCCGCGGGCTGCGTTCTCGCCTGGACCTGGGACCTGTCGAATCACCGTACCCTGGGGCTGATCGGACGCCTCTGCACGCGTCGTGTAGCCGTAGCCGTCTGCCAGCGCGGCCGACTGGGCGTCCTGCTGGGACTGTCCAAGCAGGTCTGGCACGGTCCCCGGGGTACCGGTCTGGTTCTGATTGGACTGCGTAGAGAGAGAATGTGGACCGTGAATCGAACGCGGATCCTTCGTAGGAGCCGTAAATCGTTCAATCGGCTCGTCAGCGAGCGCAGTATCCATAAACATCTTGAACGTCATTGCCGGATACAGGCCGCCGTACACTTCCTGATGGAACTGGCCATTAATGACCGAATTAAACATCGAGATGTAGCCCTCGTGGTGACCCTGCCACACGGCTGTCGCCAGCTGAGGGGTGTATCCCATAAACCAGGCGTGCCAATCCATGTTTGCCGTACCGGTCTTGCCGGCAACTGGGCGGCCGTTCGCGAGAACCGCACGCGAGCCAGTCGAGCGAGGTTCAACGACTTCTTCGAGAACCGAGGTGGTCTGACGGGCAAGCTCTGCATCGATCACTTGGCGGCACTCAGGCTCATTCACTGCAATGTCGTTGCCGTTGGCGTCCGTGATTTTGGTGAACGACAGGGGCTCGCATCGGTTGCCATCGGCAGCAATCGTTGCCATGGCGTTGGCCATCGACAGCGGGGTGACGGGATTCGTGCCGAGCACTGCCGACGGGTTCGGCAGAAGCGGAAGGGGTTCGCCGTATTCAAATGGAAGATTAGTGGCAGCGAACTCGGCGGTTTCCGGGTCGCCCTCGATCGCAATGCGGCCGCGTTCGATCCCAAGGTTTGCGGCCATGTCCGTGATATCGCACATGTCGAGATGATTTGCCATTGAAACGTAGGCGGCGTTAACCGAGCGGCGGGTGACCTCGAGAACGGTCATGTTGCCCGAGCCAATGCCTTCAATGTTTGTTGGGTTGTAATCGTCCGCGAGATGCGGTGCGCAGCGAATATTCCACGAGGCGCGCGGGAAAGACTGGTTGTTCGCGTTGATTACGTCCATCGCACCGTTGCCCTGATTCAGCCACTCCATGAGGGTGAACACCTTGAACGTCGAACCCGACTGGTAGCCCGAGCCGCCACCCATCGTCATGCCAACGTTGAGATTGAGGGTCATATCATCAGGGTTCTCGGCGGTTGGATTACCGTAGTTCGTGTTTTGGACCATCGCCTTAATGTGGCCGGTGCCAGGTTCGACGGACGACAGTGCCATGTTGATCGACGACGGGTCGTTGACGGGGGTCGAGGCGACCACGGCGTCATAGGCTGCTTTCTGGTCAGCCGGGTCGATCGTCGTCGTGATCACGAGGCCGCCGCGGTAAAGCTTCTGGGTGCGTTCTTCGCGGGTCTCGCCGAGCGAGGGTGAGTTCAGGATGTCCTTGACGACGTACTCGCAGAAATACGCTGAAATCCCCGCTTCCGCACAGCCGTTTGGAACCTGGGTGACGTTAAGCATGTCCGCAATCGGAACAGCGACGGCGGTTTCGAGTTCGTCGCGCGAAATCATGTCGAGGTTATACATCTGGCCGAGCACCGTATCGCGCCGCTGTTTCGCCTCGTCCGCGTTGGTGATCGGATTCCACTTGCCGGGCGCCTGCGTGATGCCGGCAAGCATGGCGGCCTGCTCGAGTGTGACGTCCGATGCTGGAATGCCATAGAAGTAGCGCGATGCTGCTTCCACGCCCCACTGGGACGGGCCGAACTGGGCGAGGTTCAGGTAGCCGGTGAGGATCTGATCCTTCGTCAAACTGTTTTCAACTGCGATGGCGAAGCGGGCTTCGTTGAGCTTTCTGGAAATGGACCGTTCCGTGGCGCCCGCGATCAATTCGTTGTCGCCGAGGATCCGGCCCTCTTCAATGATCGCGTTCTTCACGTACTGCTGAGTAATGGTAGAACCGCCGGCAAGTCGGCCACCTGTGAAGTTATTCCATGCGGCGCCAACCAGGCCCTGAGCGTCGATGCCGTTGTGCTGGAAAAAGCGTTCGTCCTCGATGGCGATCGTCGCATCTTTAATCAACTGCGAAATTTCTTCGGAGGGCACGATGATGCGGTTCTCCGCGTAGAAGGTTGCGAGGTGGGAGCCATCGCCAGCGAGAATGACCGACTGTTCCGAAGGGCGGGTGAAATCGATTTCCGTGGGTAGGTCATCAAAGACGCGAGTGCCTGCGTTCGCTATCGTTCCCGTCGTCGCCGCAAACGGGAGCGCTGCAGCAGCCAGAATGCCGCCACCGATGCCGGTCAGCAGGAAGAAGCTGAGGAGGGCGACGATGAGCTGTCTGAGGGTCAACTTGCGTCCAGATTTCTGCATGATTCAACAATAGTGGGTCACTTGCATGAAATCGCGTGAAGTCGGCCATGTCGCCGTGATGAAGGGCCTATTTGAGAGTGGCTAGGATGCGGCTGGTGGGGTGGAGGTGGCCTCCCCGTCTATCCGATGTGTGGGAAAATTCTTGGGACCTTGGATATGAAAATGTCGGAAGGTCGTTGTAATATTATGGCAGGTGATGGCGGTCACGCCAGCTAGCCAATCCGAAAGCAACGGCGCTTTCGGTGAAGGGGACAGTAATGACTCAGGTTTATGAAGACCAAACATGGGCGGTACGGGCCATCTGCGCAGACTCGGATCCCGACGCACTTTTTGTTCGTGGATCGGCGCAATCGGATGCTCGGCAAATGTGCTTCTCGTGCCCGGTTCGCATCGAATGTTTGGCAGATGCTCTTGATTCTGCAATGACGTTTGGTGTGTGGGGTGGCATGACGGAACGCGAGCGCAGGGCCCTCATCCGTCGCTTTCCAGGGGTGACGGATTGGTGGGAGTACCTCAACGAATCAGACGACACGATGGCGAGCGAGTTGCGGGCAGGGCGGATTCCGCGCCTGTCCCGCAGGCCTGCTGCTCGATAGGCTTGACGCGGATAGGGTCTGGCGCGGTGTAGGGCTCACGCAGTGCCGAACTGGCGCCAGGGGAGCTAACCACAGCTAAAGTTAGTGGCAACGTAACGAGGGGCGAGATCAATGACGATCTCGCCCCTTCGTGTTGGCGGGGAACGTGATCCGTGAAACGTGCTGACTAGCGATCCTCTTGCCGAGATGCGTGCGAAAAACATAGGCTGTGGGCATGACTACTTGGGAATATGTAACGGTGCCACTACTCATGCACAACACGAAGCAAATCTTGGATACGTGGGGTAAAGAAGGCTGGGAGCTCGTCGCGGTGATCCCCGGTCCGAACGGAACAAACCCCGTTGCCTACATGAAGAAGCCGATCGAATGATCTCGCAGCGGCTAGCGGATCTCGGCATCGAGCTACCGGCAGTCGCAGCGCCCGTGGCCTCGTACGTTCCGGCGAAGCGAGCTGGCGATGAGGTTCGAACCTCTGGGCAACTGCCATTTGTGAATGGCGAGCTTCCCGCGGCGGGCAAAGTTGGCGCAGAGGTTAGCCAGGACGAGGCGAAGGAGCTTGCGCGACTATGCGCACTCAATGCGCTCGCGGCTGCGGCTGGCGTGGTGGGCCTTGACAACATTCGCGGGGTCATGCACGTGACGGGTTTTGTGGCATCGGCTCCAGAATTCACCGGCCAGCCGGGCGTCATCAACGGCGCCTCTGAGGTGCTTGGTGAGATTTTCGGAGAAGCTGGGGCTCACACCCGCTCGGCCGTGGGCGTTTTGGTGCTACCACTTGACGCGCCTGTTGAGGTTGAGGTGACCTTCGCCGTCGACGGCCGCTGATATTGCCGAGCTGACTGGCACAGAAACGTGAACCCGCACATAGACGCGAGGGGTTCTGGTCAGACGCGAGGAGTTTTGGACGAGCCCGACCCAACCCGCACATAGACGCGAGGGGTTCTGGTCAGACGCGAGGAGAACTTTCCCTCGCACTTAACCAAAACCCCTCGCGTTTGCGGTGAGCACGTGTGCGGTGAGCGCGTGTGCGGTGAGCGCGTGTGCAACGTCAGAGCGTGTGCGATCTGACGTGTGGAATGTGAACTAGTGTGCGCGCCTCTGGAGTCGCCCAACCTGAATGAGCAGCACTGCGCGGCCTTCGAGTCGGATCCAGCCGCGGGCGGTAAAGTCGGCCAGGGACTTATTAACAGTCTCACGTGATGCGCCAACGAGGTGTGCGAGCTCTTCCTGCGTGAGATCGTGCGCCACGTAGATGCCTTCTGGCGTGCGCTCGCCGAAACGCTCGGCAAGATCGAGCAACGCTTTGGCCACCCGGCCCGGGACGTCAGAGAAAACGAGATCAGCCATCTGATCATTGGTGTTCCGCAGGCGGGTCGCCAGTTCGCGGAGCATGGACTTGGCCATCTTCGGATGCTCGTCGATGTAGTTCATCATGTCCTTGTGGGACAGGTAGAGGAACTTCGACGGCGCAATCGCCGTCACTGTGGACGAGCGTGCGCCCAAGTCAAAAAGCGAGAGCTCGCCGATAATTTCGCCTGGGCCAAGGATCGCGATGAGGTTTTCACGGCCGTCGTCTGAGGTGTGCGAAAGCTTCACCTTGCCTTCCACGATCACATAGAGGCGGTCGCCTGCATCACCCTCGTGGAAGAGGGATTCGCCTCGCTTGAGGGACGTTTCCGACATGAGGGAAAGCAGGGCGTCGCGTTCGTCGTCGCCAAGCTCCTTGAATAGTTCAACGTTGGCTAGGATGTTCGATTCCATTCGCTCACCTTTCTTCGTGGGCTTTGCACCGCGGTGGCCTGGCGCGCGAGCGCGGGTCCGGGTGTGAGCTGGCGCCAGGCAAGTGCGCCTTGCGTGTGCTCGAGGTCATACAGGGTCTATCTTGCCACGTGAGCGCCCAGATCGCACGAGTTTGGCATCTTTATTCGCGATAGCCTGAACTTTGTTGTGACTGTTCGTGTGGGAGGAATTTTATGACGATTCAGTTTCCCGGCTCGCCGGAGCAAGTTTCGGAAATCTTGAGCCGGTTGGCT
>JAAYGH010000144.1 GCA_012727825.1 Trueperella sp. | reverse complement strand
GCGAGAAAATCACCTGCAACCGATCACCCGCACCCGACTGGAGCTGCACAAACGCAATTTTTCCCGACGGACGGAACAACATGACACGACCCGCTACCTTGACGGTGACGTCGGTCAGCTCGTCCCCTGGCTGGAGGACGGTGACATCCTCGGCACCTGGGGCCGGTACACCGGAGCCATCGGTGGTACCTGCACGCGCGGGATCGTCGGCCGAATCAGTTGCTGCATCGCCGGTGGCACCGGCACCGGCACTGGCACCCGCATCAGCGCCGTCTGCCACAACGTACCCAGCACGAATCTCGGCCAGCGAATTCTCCACAACGAGCTCGGGCGGGTAGGGGTGCCTGCCCTCGTCGAGCATGCGCTGACGCTTCTCCTTCCGCACGGCAATCTGGTCGGATGTGTCGTCGTAGTGAGGCTGTGTCATTCAGTCTTTCCTATGTGTCGTCAGTGTCGTTATGGGTTCGTCAGTATATAAGTTTGGTCAGCGGCAAAATCAGCCGAGTTACAGCTGATCTTTAATATAGGGCGGGATGATCGAATCGACGGAATCGAGCACGTAATTTGGCTGATCCTTTTCCTTGAGGCTCTCGGCATGCTCGACCGTCACATCCCCCGTCAACACGAGTGCCGATGGAATGCCAAAACGCTTGGCCATGCGAATGTCCGCACCCAGTGAATCGGTCACGAGCAGCGCATCCTCCGGCGCCGCCGCGAGGTCCTCGAAGATCATCTCAAGTAAATCTGTCTCCGGACTGCCGAGATTTTTTGCTACACGCTTGCGCGTCGCCACCTCGATCGCCGTGACAATCGACAGCGTTCCCGGTTCGCGTGTGCCGTCCGGCTGATGGCGTACACGCCGCAACGACGATGCCACCAAATCGGCGCCATTCTCATCGATCGCCCGGAAGGCGGTCGTCATTTTGTCGAACGAAAACTCACGGTCGTGTCCAACGAGCACGACGTCGATCGCCGCCGGATCATTACTCAGCGCGATACCCCGGCCGTCGAGTTCGCCCGCCAAACCGTCGTCGCCGATCACGAAAACACTCGCCCCAGGATAGGACTTGTGGAGGTAGCGTGCGGCCTGGCGGCCGGGCGTGACGATCTCGTGCGGATCGATCTGGACTCCCTCGGCGCCCATCGCCTTGGCGAGCGCGTCGGAGGAGACCGTCGACATCATCGACAGGTAGCGAATCGGGCGGCGAAGCGAGGTTAGCGTGTCGACGACCATCTTCAGTTCCGGCATGAGCTGAGCGCCCGCGAAGACAGTGGCGTCGATGTTCAGGATATAAGCGTCGAAGACGCGGTGCGGAGCCTCGCGGTCCATGACGGCTAGGTCAGCAATGCGTTCCGAGATCTCCTTCTCCCCCACGTTGGCATCCGGTGCCGTCGAAACACGCTCGGTTCCGGCATGATTCACTGGTCGGCGCATGAGCTTCTCGCGCAACTCAGTGGGATCCGGAAGAATCGCCTTCGGATTGACCTGCGGAATTCGCGGTAGTGGGAAACGCATAATTATTCCTCGCTCCGAGCTGGGGTTGTGGCAGCCGGTAGTGCACCGGCAGGTGGTGCGCCAACCGATGGTGCGCCGGCAGGTGGTGCGCCGGCAGGTGGTGCGCCAACCGATGGTGCGCCGACCGGTGCCGTGCCGCGCGAAATTGGGGTGCGCACATCAGGCCGTAAACCTGTGCCCGACGGCGGCTGGGCGCCATGCTGATCCGCCGAGGAGCGGCGTGCCTCATCGAACGAAATCCCCGAGGCCGTCAGGTGGTGTGGGTTATCCGGCACCTGACCCGGGTCGGAGCCCTCCTCCAGAATTTTGTTGTGCTCGTCGACGAAGACGATGTTCGGCTCGTAGGTGCGGGCGGTGGCGTCATCGAGTTGGGCGTAACACATGAGAATGACGAGATCGCCTGCGCTACATAGGTGCGCTGCCGCGCCGTTGAGCTTGATCTCTCCCGCGCCAGGCTCCCCTGGGATCACGTATGTGGCGAGGCGATTGCCGTTGGTGATGTTGACGATATCGACCTTCTCGCCCGGCAGAATATCCGCCGCCTCAAGCAGGTCCAGATCCACGGTAACCGAGCCGACGTAATGCAGATCCGCACCCGTTACGGTCGCCCGGTGAATCTTTCCGGTGACCATCGTGCGCAGGCGGATTGGCGTGGGCGAAGTCAGAGGCGTTGGTGTGGCCGAAGACGGGCGCGGTGGCGTGGACGAAGTCATCGGAGCTCAACCTCCATGTTGTCGATCAACCGGGTCGTGCCCACCTTGGCCGCCGCCACGAGCATGCCGCGCCCCGTGGCGTCTGGCGGGAGTTCTTCGAAGGTGTCCGGGTCGACGAGCAACAGGTAATCAAGCACGACGCCGTCTGCCTCCGCGATCGCCGAAAGCGCGGTGACGTGAACCTCGACTGCCGGCGCACCTGCCTCGGCCGCCTCGTTACCCGCGCGCAGGGCCGCGTGAATTGCAAGCGCCTGCTGACGCTCGTGGTCTGACAGATAGCTGTTGCGCGACGAGAGGGCCAGGCCGTCGGCGTCGCGCTTAATTGGAACCGGGCGGACGTCGATGCCCATATTCAAATCGTCGACCATCGTTTGTACGAGAGCGAGCTGCTGCGCGTCCTTTTGGCCGAAGAACGTCATATCCGGGCGGACAAGGTTGAAAACCTTGTGAACGACCTGAAGGACACCAGCGAAGTGACCGGGGCGCGTCTGACCTTCAAGAATCGTGGCGATTGGGCCCGGGTCGATCCGCACGAGAGGCGCACGCGGGTACATCTCCTCGTCCGAGGGAAGAAAAACGACGTCCACGCCCTCACGTTCGAGGAGCGCCAGATCAGATTCCACGGGACGCGGGTAGGCGGCGAAATCTTCGGTGGGCCCAAATTGCAGCGGGTTCACATACACCGATGCCACGAGCACATCGGCCGCCTCTCGGCCCGCCTTCAACAACTCGGCGTGCCCATGATGAAGCGCGCCCATCGTCATCACGAGGGCGCGGGTGCCAGGCTGCTCGTCGAGCGCTGCAGCAAGCTCGTGCCGTGTCTTGCAAATTTTCACGCCCCAATTCTATCGGGCGTGTGGGGCCGAGCCTAGGTCACTGATCATGGTATGCAACTCATTTGCCTGTTTTTCACTGAGTTTTCCGCCCTTTTCGGCTCTCGTAACAATCGTGTGGAGCGCGTGGGCATACGAATCGACGACGTCGGATGCCTCGGCAGATTCGGCAGCCAGGGTCGCGAGCGCGGTCAGTTGCGAGGCAATGGTCTGGGAAGAATCGGCAGACGTGACGAGCTCTGCGCCGGTCTTGCCCGCTAGGCCACGGTCCACGGCTGAGGTGGTGAGGGAACGAACAAGCGAGTCCGGCTCATTGACTCCGATGGCCTCCAGCGCATGGGCAGCTTGTGAACAAGCCACTTGGACAGCGGTGGTGGCATGGGCGAGAGCCGCGTCGTAGATCGGACGGTCGGCGGAGTTGACCACGATTCCCTCCCCTCCCATTTCGGCTACGAGAGCGAGACCGATCGGTTGAATGGCGTTGGCTGCCGACACGGCGAATCGGCACTCGGCCAAGCGAGCCACGTCAAGCGACGTTCCCGAGAACTCCATCGCCGGGTGGATCGCGAGCGCGAGGGCGCCCAATTTTGCCGCGGGATCGAGCACTTCTGTGCCGTAGCGGGCGGAGGTGTGGACGATAATCTGACCGGGTTGCCACGCCCCGAGCGTAGCCAGACCTTCAACGAGGGCCGCCAGTTCGGCGTCTGGAATCGCCAGGATGATCAGCTCGGCGCGTTCGACGATCACGGGAATCTCCAGGGCGGGCACGCGCGGGAGCATGGCGTCGAGTCGGTCACGGGAATCCTCAGAGCCGGCGTAGGCACCGATCACTGTGTGCCCTGCGGCGCGCAGCGCGCTTCCCAGCGCGGTGCCGACTTTGCCTGCCGAAATGATGCCGACGCCCATGCGTCCAGTGGTATTTTCCATGCTCACGCGTCCCTTGGCAGTTGTCGAATACGGGCCAAGTCTAACCGCGCCGACGATGCCTGGAGTTCACACGCAAGGGAACCAGACGGCGTCGTTACTGACACCGACGGGCAAAACGCCGATTTATCGCCGGTTTGGCCAGCGAGGGATGTGGCCAGTCATTGCGTGGGCTGGGTAACAGTGGAAGAATTAGAGCATGAAAAAACTAATCAATAACCCCAATGATGTGGTCACCGATTCCCTCAAGGGAGTAGCCCTCGGCCACCCGGACCTCCTCGAGGTCGATCTCGAAAACCACATCGTGTATCGCAAGCAACCGAAGGATGGCAAAGTCGCCATTATCTCCGGTGGCGGCGCGGGCCACGAACCGCTTCACTCCGGCTTCGTCGGCACCGGCATGCTTGATGCCGCCGTATGCGGCGAGGTTTTCACTTCACCAGTGCCCGATCAGATCATGGAGGCCACCAACAAGGTGGATTCCGGCAAGGGCGTGCTCCACATCGTCAAAAACTACACCGGCGATGTGATGAATTTCGAGATGGCCGCAGAGATGGCTGCCGATATGGAAGACACAACGGTTGCCTCGGTCATCGTTGAAGACGACGTGGCCGTCCAGGATTCGCTGTACACCGCTGGTCGACGCGGCGTTGGCGGCACCCTGTTCGTTGAGAAGATTGCTGGTGCGCTAGCTGAAGAAGGCGCCGATCTTGAAGCCGTCACGAATGTGGCGCAGAAGGTCGCGGATAACACGCGTTCTTTCGGCCTCGCATTGACGTCCTGTACGGTGCCTGCCGCTGGCAAGCCCACGTTCGAGCTCGCCGAGGACGAAATCGAGCTCGGCATCGGCATCCACGGAGAGCCTGGCCGCGAGCGCCGCAAACTCCAAGAGGCCCACGAACTGGCAGCCGAGCTGGTTGAGCCCATTATTGAAGATTACGACTTTACCGGCGCGCCCATCATCGCGCTGCTTGGCGGCATGGGCGCCACTCCGCTCTCTGAGCTCTATCTCATGTGGGGCGAGTGTGCGGTATTGCTCGAGGAAGCTGGCATCAAGGTTGAGCGCGTGCTCGTTGGTGATTACGTGACGTCACTTGAGATGGCCGGCTGTGCGCTGTCATTGCTGAAGGCCGACGACGAGCTGCTTCGCCTCTGGGACGCTCCCGTGGTGACCACCGGCCTGCGCTGGGGTGCATAGTGACGGATCTTTCTCAATTTTCGGCATGGATGGCTGCTTTTAAGGAGAAAATCGACGCGAACTCAGCCGAACTGACGGATCTTGACCGTCAGATTGGCGACGCGGACCACGGGTCGAACATGGTCCGTGGCGTGGCTGCAGTGGCTGACGTCGATCTCGGTTCGATCGCCGACCCCGGCACCTACCTGAAGAAAGCCGGCATGGCGATGGTCTCCAAGGTCGGCGGCGCGTCAGGCCCGCTCTATGGAACGTTGCTTATGAAGATGGGCGGCGCACTTGCCGAGGGCGAGCTGACTAAAGACTCATTTTTTGTGGCGCTTCGGGCGGGAGTGGAAGGCCTGCAGGCTCGTGGCAAGGCCGAGGTTGGCGACAAGACGATGCTCGATGTGTGGTTCCCCGCGCTCGAGGCCGGCGAAGCTAGCGAAGGCTCGCTGT
>JAAYGH010000143.1 GCA_012727825.1 Trueperella sp. | reverse complement strand
TGACCGCGGAGCCACAATTAAATCAGATTACCAGCGGTGTGAGATTAACTGCCTCAGACGTCAGAGCAACGAACCGCCGCGCACGGATCAACGCTAGACTAATGAACCATGAACGAACCGTGGCAAAAGATGTTACACCTTGGCGACCCGGCGTTCACGGCCACTGTGCTCGTCAACGAAGCTCGCCGTCGTGGCTACGACTGGACCGTTCTCCAGTGGGCGACTACTGAGCAATACTCCTCGCGTATCTCCACCCTCGTACACAAAGCGGTGCGCGGCGTGGCGTGGGAAGCGAACTTCGCTCGGCATCGGATTCGCCACCCGCTCATTCACTTACACAGTTCGCTTGCTCTACCCCACGTCTCATGGGCTCTGCGCACATATGCACTCCATCTTCACGGCACCGATATACGAACTCAGCAATACAAACCGGAGTTCCGTGAGCGCGTTCTCACCGCCATTAGAGACGCATCAGTGGTGTACTACTCAACGCCTGACATTCGCGAACACACTCTCCCACACCGACCCGACGCGATCTTGGCCCCCGTGCCAGTCACGGCGAGTTCTACGCCGCTGGGAGCAGCCCCCGCTGATCTCCAAACTGCGGACTACATCTTTTTCACCTCACGGTGGGAAGAGGTTAAGGGCGGCCAATTCCAGATTGACCTCGTGCGTGCGCTCAAGGCACAGGTAGGGGATTCGATCAGGATTGTTGGTCTGGACTGGGGCCCGAACGCTGACCAGGCGCGGGACGCTGGGGTCCACCTCATTCCGAAGCAGCAATACCCTGACTATCTGGCAATCATTGCGGGCGCCCGGGTAGCCATTGGCCAACAAAGTGGAGTGATGTCAGCATCCGAACTCGATGCTCTGGACCTCAATGTGCCGCTGGTCTCCCCTCTCAATCCTGACTGGTATGACGGCTCCTCGCCTTCACTTGTGGACCCACCCGTCCTCGGCAGATCGGTGGCAGTGGACGACGCCGATGGGCTTGCCCGAACCGTCGCCGAAACTCTCAACTCCGAGCACCTACCCGACACCCATTCGTGGGTTCAACAACACCATTCGCCTGGGGCAACTCTCGTCGTCGTTCTTCGCGGTTACGAACACTATCTCTAAGGATTTACATGAGTAAGGATCTTCTCCTCGTATTGACCGACCACTTCCCCTGTGGAACGGGCGAAGAGTTTTTCGGAATGGAACTGCCCTATCTGGCACAGGTCCATGACGAGATCATCATTGCGCCCGTCCGTCGTTCTGTTAACGACGACATCACTCGGGAGGTTCCCGGCAACGTCAGGGTTGTGCGCCCGGCAGCCGACCCCGGCATCAACAAGTGGCAGAATCTCGTGCGCAAACTACCGCGCATCCTCACCTCACACGAGGGTTTCGTGGATTGGCGAAACGTCACCGCGCCACGCAAACTACTGGCGGATCTTGTGTTTGCGGCCGAGTGCCTCGAAAAGTATGACCGAGTCTCGAGCGCGCTCAAGGATGTGGATTTGAGCGCGTACAGCTCAGTGGTCCTG
>JAAYGH010000142.1 GCA_012727825.1 Trueperella sp. | reverse complement strand
GCGGTTAGGGCCCGCGTGAGGTAGGAAGGTGCCGTGCGAGGCCGGGGAGATGCCGTGTGAGGCCGGGGAGATGCCGTGTGAGGCCGGGGATGTGCCGTGTGAGAATGAAAGAGGGGCCCTAGATGCGGTTTCGAGGGTCAAGCCTGACCTCCCGAGGTAACCACATCTAGGGCCCCGCCCCAGCGATGTATCGCTTAGATCTTCTGTGGCTCGATCTTCCAGACCTCGTTCGCGTAATCGCGAATCGTGCGGTCAGAGGAGAATCGGCCCGACTCGATGATGTTCTTCCACACCATTGACGCCCAGTGGCGGCGATCAGCGAAGTAGTCAGAAGCCATCTTGTCACGGGTCTCGCGGTAGGCGGCAAAGTCACCGAGCACGTAGTACGCGTCGGCACCGCCCCAGTCGCCAACGATCAGCGAATGATGGAGATCGTGGAAGAGCCCGGTTCCGCCGTCGTCGAGTGTGCCGTCGACCAGGGCGTCGATGACGCGCTGGAGGCCGGGAGTCTCGGCTGCGGTTCTCCGCGGGTCGTAGGTCTTGCGGAGTTCGGGAAGCTCGTCTTCCTCTGCGCCGAAAATGTAGGCGTTGTCGTGGCCGACCGAATCGACGATCTCCACGTTCGCGCCGTCCATCGTGCCAAGCGTGAGCGCACCGTTCATCATGAACTTCATGTTGCCCGTACCCGATGCTTCCTTACCAGCAGTCGAAATCTGCTCGGAAACATCGGTAGCCGGGATGATGTGCTCTGCCGGGGAAACGTTGTAGTTTTCCACGAAGACGACCTTGAGGCGACCATCGACGTCCTCGTCCTCATTCACGAGGTCACCGATCGTGTTGATCAGCTTGATGATGGCCTTCGCACGGACGTAGCCCGGAGCTGCCTTCGCACCGAAGATGAAGACCCGCGGCGGGACCTCCATCGACGGATTGTCCTTGATCTTGAGGTACAGATCTAGAATGTACAAAGCATTGAGCAGCTGGCGCTTGTATTCGTGCAGCCGCTTGATCTGCGTGTCAAAGATGGCGTTCGGATCGATCTCGATACCCTGACGGTTCTTGATCCACTCGGCAAAGTCCACCTTGTTGGCATGCTTGATCTCGTTGACGCGGTCGAGAACCGACGTGTCGTTGAGGTAGCCCTCCAGCTCCTTGAGCTTATCGAGATCGCTTACCCACGCATCCGAGCCAACAAGCTCGGTGAGGAGTTCGGACAGGCGTGGGTTGCACTGGTCAAGCCAGCGACGAGGGGTCACACCGTTCGTCTTGTTGTTGAACTTCTCAGGCCACAGCTGGAACCAGTCGTTCAGCGTGTCAGCCTTGAGGATCTCCGTGTGGAGCGCTGCGACACCGTTGATCGAATACGCGGCGTAACAGGCGATCCACGCCATGTGAACGAGATTGTTAGATACAGGTGCGAGGTACGCGATCTTGGCGGCGTCCATGCCGGCCTCCGCCATTTCCTCACGGAAGCGACGGTCGATTTCACGAACAATGTCGAGGATCCGCGGGAACAGACGCTCAAAGATCGGAATCTCCCACGTCTCCAGAGCCTCGGCCAGAACCGTGTGGTTCGTGTACGCGAAGGTATTTTGAACAATCTTCCAAGCATCTTCCCAGGTGAAGTCGTAGTCATCGAGAAGGATGCGCATGAGTTCAGGGATTGCAAGAACCGGGTGCGTGTCGTTGAGCTGGATTGAGTTGAACTTGTCAAAGCCTTCCAGGTCGCCGCGCTGCTCCAGCTCGTTGGCAACGATCTGCTGGAGCGATGCCGAGACGAAGAAGTACTGCTGGCGCACACGCAAGATCTTGCCCTCAAACGAGGAGTCGTTGGGGTACAGGACGCGCGAAATATCGGACACGCGCTCACGTTCGACGATCGCACCGGTGAAGTCCTGCGAGTTGAACGCGTTGTAATCGAACTCGTCCATTGGCTCTGCCTTCCACAAGCGCAGCGTGCCGACGTTGTCGGTGCCGTAGCCGGTGATTGGCATGTTGTACGGAATTGCGCGGACCTGAAGATCGGCGTAATTGACGAGCACCTGCTCTTCTTCCCGGCGAATGACGAAGGGGTAACCCTCTTCCATCCACGGATCCGGCTTTTCGCCCTGGAAGCCGTCCTCGAAGAACTGCTTGAACAGGCCGTAGCGGTAGAGGATGCCATAGCCGCGAACCGGAAGGTCCTGCGTGGCGGATGAGTCGAGGAAGCAGGCGGCGAGGCGGCCGAGGCCACCATTACCTAGCG
>JAAYGH010000141.1 GCA_012727825.1 Trueperella sp. | reverse complement strand
GTCGACTTCCGCTCCTTCACAGTTTCCGAGAAGGACCTCGCTGGCAAAACGATCGCCGAGCTCAACCTCCCGAGCCGGTATGGCGCCGTCGTCACCCGCATCCACCGCGGAGATTTTGAGCTCCTTGCCTCCGACTTCGAACACTTAGACATAGGCGATCGTGTGATGGTCGCCTTCCCGCGCTCCGAATACGAAAACCTTGAAAAATTCTTCGGCGACTCCGAACAAACAGTGTCGCAGGTCGACGCCGTTGGGTTGGGCCTGGGCATGGTTCTGGGCTTGCTGCTTGGACTAGTTGAAGTGAGCATGCCGGGCGGCGGTACCTTCAGCCTGGGATCGGCAGCGGGACCTTTGATCGTTGGAATGCTGCTCGGCTACCTTCAACGCACCGGACCCCTCGTGTGGCAACTGCCAATGGCGGCCAATGAAACGATTCGCCAACTGGGCCTCTTGCTCTTCCTTGCAGCTGTGGGCATTGCATCCGGTCCGGCGTTTGTGGACACGGCGTTCTCGGTGACGGGCCTGAAGGCGTTGGCAGTTGGCGTGATCATTGCCGCGATTGTCCTGGCGGCCATCGCGGCCTCGGGCCGAATGCTCGGCGTCAGTGCACAGCGAACGGCTGGCACCATGTCGGGCGCCTTCGGCCAGCCGGCGATCCTGTCATTTGCCCAATCGAAAGAGAACGACGAACGTATCGAATCGGGCTACGCGTCCGTCTTTGCGCTCGCGATGATCGTGAAGATTCTGCTGGTTTACGTCATTTTGGCGTTCTAAAACATGGTGTTGGGCTGTGGCCCATGTGAATCAAGTGACACCCGTGATTCCCTGTGAGAGAAATCTTGCGGAAATATTGGCAAAACGCCGGTTTCAGTTGGTGTTTGTGGCGGGATTTCGGCTAAGTTCTTATCTAGCGGCTCAAAATTGGGCCGAGTCTCTAACCAACAAAATGAGAGGTAGATACATGTCCCTCAACCGCACCGAACTTATTGCAAAGATTGCTGAAGAGTCTGGTCTCACCAAGACCGACGCTGACAAGGCCATCGCGGCCCTCCAGACAGTCCTCGTCGACTCGCTCTCGAAGGGCGAGGCTGTCAAGATCACGGGCCTCATGTCCGTCGAGCGCACCGAGCGCGCAGCACGCAAGGGTCGCAACCCTCGCACCGGCGAAGAAATCCAGATCCCCGCTGGCTTCGGCGTGAAGATCTCGGCCGGATCCACCCTCAAGAAGGCTGTGTCCAACAAGTAAGCTTTTGACGAAAGTCAAAGATAGGCGCCCGGTTTTCCCGGGCGCTTTCTTGTCTCCTGTGGCAATGTCCACCTGCCACCCATCGAAAATGTCGGAGGTGAGATCTACACTAGAGCCATGTCTACAGATCCTCATTCTGATCCCCATGCGCCAGGTGGTCCGGCCCAGCCGAGCGCACCATCGTTGCAACCGGATTCATCCACCGCCACGCTAGAACGTACCCGCGAGGAACGTGAGCCGGGGGATGAGGATCGCTACGCCCACTATGTGCGCAAGGATCGAGTCACCGAATCCGCCGTCGAAGGCGGTCCAGTGGTGGCGCTTTGCGGAAAAATCTGGACCCCGGTGAGAAATCCCGATAGGTATCCGATCTGCCCCACGTGCAAGGCGATTTATGAGGGCATAGGCAAGGGCGGGGATTCCTGGCCATTCGGTCCAAACCCGCCGGGTGGCGGCAACGGCGGCGGTAACGAGTGAGCAACCGCTCGCAAACTCCGCAGTCAGTCTCAGTATCAGCAGCACAAAATCTTCCTCCTGTTTACCCGCAGCGCGCTGCATGGGGAACGGCTGGTTCATTGCGTGCGTGGCAGGCTGCGGCACTTGACCAATATCTTGACTCGATCCCTCGTGACTTCCTCGCTGTGGCAACTCCGGGAGCGGGTAAGACAACCTTCGCCCTTCGCGTTGCGACCGAACTCATGGCCCGCAAGATCGTGTCAGAAGTGACGGTGGTGTGCCCGACTGAGCATCTGAAGTACCAGTGGGCGGAGGCCGCCGCACGCGTTGGTCTCAAGCTTGATCCTGACTTCACGAACGCACACGCCGGGCTTGGCGCCTCGTTCAATGGTGCCTGCGTCACGTACGCACAGATCGCTCGCGCCCCAATGATGCACCGGCATCGCACCTCGGCTCGGTCCACGCTCGTCATTCTCGACGAGATCCACCACGGTGGCGACGCCCTCAGCTGGGGCGATGGCATCCGCGTGGCCTTCGAACCCGCGAAGCACCGACTCTCGCTCACAGGTACGCCATTTCGGTCAGACTCGGTGGCGATCCCGTTCGTCGAGTATGAGCCCGATTCGGACGGCGTTCCGCGTTCGCGCGCCGACTACTCCTACGGCTACGGCGAAGCGCTCAAAGACGGGGTGGTCCGCCCCGTCATGTTCATGTCCTACACCGGCGACATGAGCTGGCAGACGAAGCACGGCGAGATCATGAGTGCCACCCTCGGCGAACCTTTGACGAAGGACATGGAAGCGCAAGCTTGGCGCACCGCACTTGATGCAAACGGTGATTGGATCAGATCTGTCCTCGCCGCAGCGGACGATCGCCTCAGCATCGTCCGCGAGGGAATTCCCGACGCCGGTGGACTGGTGATTGCCACCGACCACAAAACCGCCCGTGCATACGCCGCCCTACTCACTCAGATCTCAGGCGAAGAACCCACGGTTGTTCTCTCCGACGACGATCGAGCCTCCGATCGCATTCACGAATTCTCAGAGGGCACCTCCCGGTGGATGGTGGCCGTCCGGATGGTCTCGGAGGG
>JAAYGH010000140.1 GCA_012727825.1 Trueperella sp. | reverse complement strand
TTGCTGTACATCCCACGCTTTATGTTTGATCCTCATGCTTGGAGCCTAATCGACCCCTCCGACATATTTTCGGCTGGCAATGAAACGCCACACGAACAACGTCCACGCCCGCGTTACACTTGCCCCAGTTCACGTACATTGACCGCACATCACGAGCGTCCCATTTCGGAGGAAACATGGAAATTAGCATCGGCATTCGCAACGTTCAGCGCGAGTTAACACTCGACGTCGACATGACGGCGGACGAGGTGAGCGAGAAAGTCTCCGCTGCACTCGCCAACAACACGGTCCTCTCGCTCAAGGACACCGAAGGTAAAGTCGTGATCGTGCCATCGGAGGCGATCGGTTACGTCCAGGTCAACGACGCCGAGACGCGCCGCGTAGGCTTCGGCTTCTAACGCCCCACGTTCCAGCGCCGCACGTTCTAGCGTCGCATAGCTTTTGAGAGAGCCCGCCATCTGGCGGGTTTTCTTGTGCCATTTTCAGACGACGACGGTGTGCGACTACCCACCATAAGACGAGCCGCCAAGCAATTCGGGTAGAATCGCACCTGGCTGACCGGTCGTCACGGTTTGAAGCAAAGAATTTTCACGATCGGCTGCTTGGGCGCTTGCCATGTCGGTGCGCCCCGCCCAAATCGAAAGTGAATACTGTGCAAAACCAACCACAATCAGGAATTGTTAATACGGCTGGCGCAATTGTGCGCGAAGCCAACGAACCAGAGGCCGACATCCAAGCCTCAGCCAAAGAGCTCAAGCTCGAAGAAAAAACCTTTGCCGATTACGGCGTATCAACATCGATCGTTGATGCGCTGAACGCCAAGGACATCACCTACCCCTTCCCCATCCAGGCCCTCACGCTTCCGGTGGCTCTCAAGGGCTCAGACATCATTGGCCAGGCCAAGACGGGTACCGGTAAGACCCTCGGCTTTGGCATCCCGATGGTCGAAAAGGTCATCGGACCGGACGAGGAGGGCTGGGATAATCTGCGCGCGCCAGGTAAGCCGCAGGGTCTCGTCGTCGTTCCAACTCGCGAGCTTGCCAAGCAGGTCGCGGGCGATATTCGCGACATCGCGGCCAACCGCAATATTCGCGTCGTTGAAGTTTACGGCGGCAAGGCCTACGAGCCTCAGGTCAAGCAGCTGACGAAGGGCGCCGAGATCGTCGTCGGCACGCCGGGCCGCCTCATTGATCTGTCCAAACAGCGCACGCTCGATCTCACTCACGCCGAGACGGTCGTGCTCGATGAAGCGGACGAAATGCTCGATCTTGGCTTCCTCGAGGACGTCGAAACCATCCTCTCCTCAACTCCGCCGAACCGCCAGACGATGCTGTTCTCAGCCACCATGCCCGGACCGGTCATTACGATGGCTCGCCGTTACATGTCCAAGCCCACGCACATTCGCGCGCAGGCACACGACGACGATTCGGCCACGGTCAAGCAGGTCAAGCAGGTCGTGTACCGCGCACATGCCATGAACAAGTCTGAGGTGCTTGCACGCATTCTCCAGGCGGACGATCGCGGCCTCACGATCGTCTTCACTCGCACCAAGCGCACTGCCGCACGCCTCGCTGACGAGCTTGCGGATCGCGGCTTCGCCACCGGTTCACTGCACGGTGACCTTGGCCAGGGCGCCCGCGAGCAAGCCATGCGCGCCTTCCGCAGCGGAAAGATCGACGTCCTTGTAGCCACCGATGTGGCATCGCGCGGCATCGACGTCGACGACGTCACGCACGTCATCAACTACCAGTGCCCAGAGGACGAAAAGACGTACCTTCACCGCATCGGCCGCACCGGCCGCGCGGGCAACGAGGGCACCGCGGTGACATTTGTGGACTGGGAGGACATGCCTCGCTGGTCCGTCATCAACAACGCTCTGAACCTCGGTTTCCCCGAACCCGTGGAGACGTACCACACCTCCGCGCATCTCCACACGGATCTCAATATCAACACCGAGGCCACGGGTCGTTTGCCAAGGTCCGAGCGCACCCGCGCAGGTCTCGACGCAGAAAAGATCGAAGACCTTGGTGAGACCGGCAAGCGCACCCCGCGCGGCCGTGGACGCGACGCCGGTCAAGGGCGTGGCGGACGTGGTCGAGGTCGCGGGCGAGGCGACGGCCGTGGCGACGGCGGTGGCCGTGGTCGTGGCGAACGCAGCGCGCGTGGCGAACGCAACCGCACTGGCGAAGGTAGTGCACGTGGCGAAGGCAAACCCTCCGGTGAACGCCGCAGGCGCCGTCGTCGGGTGTAGGAGCTCAACTCACTGACTCAAGTAACAAGCGGGACGTGAAATTTTCACGTCCCGCTTGTGTATTTTGGAGTATCTGTTAACTCATTAAAGGTTCGATCACGCCAAGAACGCCAGCGATCATCAATTGAGCCGCAATCGCAGCGAGGAGCATGCCTGCCAGCCGCGTGAGGAGCATGACGCCCGCCTCGCCGAGCACGCGCATAATCGCACCTGAAAAATGCATGGCCACCCACGAGATCATGATCACCAGTACCATCGCGCCAATCACGGTCAAGGTATCAACGAGGTCACCATCCGTGTCCCGCATCAACAACATGAACGCGACGATCGCACCCGGGCCCGCAAGGAGTGGCATGCCAAGTGGAACCATCGCCACGTGGATGGACCCACCGGCGTCGCCAGGATCCTGCTCCTTGCCCGTCAGTAACTGCAGTGCGACGAGGAGGAGAAGTAACCCGCCTGAAATTTGGAGAGCGGAGGCCGAGATACCCATCCACTCAAACAGGTAGAAGCCGAAGAACCCAAACAGGAGCAGCAGGGCGAGCGCGATGAAATTCGCTTGGAACGCCACTTTTTTGCGTGTCTTCTTGTCCATCGCACGCGTGAGCGCCATGAATACGGGTACGTTGCCGGGTGGGTCAATAATGACTAGGAGCGTGGCGAACGCCGAGGCGAAAAGCGCGCCATCAATCGTCACGGATTCAGGACCTCCAAATATGCCCCATGTGCGAGGGCGTTGAGCGTGTCCGGCGCCGTGGTAAATTCGGCGAGCCGGTTCGGTTTTCCATCGCCATGGTAGTCGCTTGAGCCGAACTGGAACAGCCCCAGGCGGTCCGCAGTCGCGGATATCTCAGCGCGCCGTTCGAGTGGATTATCGCGGTGGTCCACTTCGATTCCAAATAGTCCGGCTTCTGCCATTTCGTCCACTGCGTGTAACGGAACAATCTTGCCTCGGGACACCGCGAGCGGATGTGCAAAGACGGCCTTTCCTCCGGCGTCGTTAATCCATCCGATCGCTTCCAGCACGTTCGGCGCGTACTGGGGAACGTAGTACTTGCCTCGCGGGTGCAGGAGATCTACGAAGGCCGCCGAACGGTTCGGCACGATCCCTCGATTGACGAGCGCGTCAGCAACATGCGGGCGTCCGGCCGGCGCTCCTGGTTCCCTAACGGCGACGACGTCGTCCCAAGCAATCAAAAAATCCTTCGCCAATCTATTCACAATTTCTCTGACGCGCTCCTCCCGGGAGGCGGCCATGTTGTGTCGGTGCTCGACGAGCGCGGGTGAATCTGGATCGAAGAGGTAGGCGAGCATATGGACGGACGTGGACCGACCGTCGTCGCCGACCCACCTCGTGGTCATCTCCATGCCGCGCACGAGCCGCACGCCGGTGCGAGAGAGCGCCCCGGAAGCTTCGGCCCAGCCCTCGATGGTGTCGTGATCCGTGATGCCCACGGCGCTGAGGCCTTCGCGCTTGGCGGCCTCCATGAGCCCAGCAGGGCTATCGGTGCCGTCTGAGCGATACGTGTGGGTGTGAAGGTCGATCATGCACTCACGGTAGAGCGGAGCGCCGATTTCGGCAACTACGAACGAATACGGCATTCCCCAGTTCGCGTGGGATAATGCCACCATGACCAATGATGAACAGACTCTCGAAGACAAGGCACATAACCGTACGCAGCGCCCTCAGGGCAAAGTATTCCGCCAGTACATTGGCGAAGACTGGGGCGAGCGCCCACCCGGACCGGAGCGCATGAAGGTCGCCGATTACACGCCGGCGCGCCACAAGGTGCTCTCTGACCTCTTCCCGGGTGAACGGCTCGTGATTCCTGCCGGCGATCTTAAGGTCCGATCAAACGACACCGATTACCGCTTCCGCGCCCATTCGGCGTTCGCCCACCTCACGGGCCTTGGCGGCGAAGACGAGCCCGGCGCCGTGCTCGTGCTCAATCCCGTCGACGATGGTCACGAGGCCACACTGTACTTCCACCCGCGCGCCCCGCGCTCCTCACAAGAGTTTTACGCGGACGCCCGCCACGGCGAGTTCTGGGTCGGTGCCCGCCTGTCAGCTGAGGAGATGCAGACGGCCACCGGCCTCAAGGTCGCTCATATTGATGGGATGAAGGACGCCATCTCCAAGGATCTGGGAGAGGTTCAGATCAGCGTGATACCGCAGTCCGACGCAGCTGTTGAATCGATGGTCGCCGAGTTGCGCCAGCAAAATGGGCTCACCGAGGGTGCAGCTCAGGCGGACGCCCGCCTTGCCGAGGCCACCTCCGAAATGCGCTTGACCAAAGACGAGTGGGAGGTTGCCGAGATGCAGAAGGCAATCGACGTCACCGAGGCAGGATTCGACGAAATGATCCGCGCCCTGCCACGCGCAAAAGACCATTGGCGCGGCGAACGCGTACTTGAAGGCGTGTTCCACGCGAAGGCCCGGGAAGAAGGCAACGGACTCGGTTACGAGACCATCGCAGCGGCCGGCAATAACGCCAACACGCTGCATTGGATCACAAACGACGGCGTGGTTCGCGACGGGGACCTGATCCTCATCGATGCCGGCGCCGAGGTCGATTCCTTGTACACGGCAGATATTACGCGCACGTTGCCTATCTCCGGAACGTTCACCGACACCCAGCGGGAGGTGTACGACGCCGTCCTCGAGGCCTGCGAGTACGCCCTTGAGGTTGCGCAGGGAAAGGTCCAGTTTAAGGACATCCACACGGCGGCCATGGAGATTATCGCCAAACATCTGGAAAAGTGGGGAATCCTGCCCGTCAGTGCAGAAGAGTCGCTCAGGCCGGAAAACCAGTACCATCGCCGCTGGATGCCACACGGCACATCTCACCACCTCGGCCTCGACGTGCACGACTGCGCGCAGGCCAAGCGCGAGCTCTACCAAGATTCCTACCTTGAACCCGGCATGCTCTTTACGATCGAGCCAGGTCTCTATTTCCGTGCGGACGACCTGAAAGTCCCGGAGCGTTTTCGGGGCATCGGCGTGCGCATTGAAGACGATATTCTTGTTACCGACGACGGCGCGATTCGCATGTCCGAATCGATCCCGCGCACGGCTGACGACGTCGAACAGTGGATGGCCTCCATCTGGGCAAACGACGCCACATGAGCCACTGGCGGCGGGGCGCCTGCATAATTGCACGACACCAGGAGGAGACACGATGGTCTTAACAGCAAGAACCCGCGTATTTGCCGGCCGACTCGCCGGAGCCCCCGTTTATGACCCGATCGGTGACCGTGTCGGGAAAGTGCGTGACATCGTCGTGGTCTTCCGATTGCGTGGCAATCCGTCAGCCGTCGGGCTCGTCGTGGATGTCGCTGGCAAGCGCCGGGTATTCCTTCCACTCACTCGCGTGACCTCTATTGCGAACGGGCAGGTCATCACCACCGGTCTGCTCAATATTCGCCGCTTCGCACAGCGCCCGTCGGAAACGATGGTGCTCGGCGAACTGTTGGACCGCGAGGTCACCTTCATTGACGGCAGGGGAAAGGCGACGGTGGAAGATGTTGCGATCGAGCAACAGGCCAACCG
>JAAYGH010000139.1 GCA_012727825.1 Trueperella sp. | reverse complement strand
GAGGTCTTCGCGTCTGCTCCGTCTCATGAGGATGGCAAGTTTGCTGTCCCGCAAATCCAGGGGGAGGACGCATGAGCATTCTGAAATTGTCCGCCGTCGAACTGGCAGAGAAACTGCGCGCTGGTGAGATCTCATCTGAAGCGCTCACGAAGGCAACGCTCGAACGAATCCACGTCGAAAACGAGCGGCTGAACGCGTTCCTCTTTATCGACGACGCCGGGGCGCTTGATGTCGCGAGATCCGTGGACGCCGACCGCGCTGCCGGCAAAGAGCTACCGCCGTTTGCCGGTGTTCCGATCGCGTTAAAGGACAACATGTGCGAGCGTGGCACGCCCGTCACGTGCGGTTAGAAGATGCTTGAGGGCTGGATTGCTCCCTACGATGCGACCGTCGTGAAGAACATTAAGGAAGCGCGCCTTCCCATCGTTGGGCACACGAACATGGACGAGTTCGCCATGGGCTCGTCGACTGAAACTTCGGCATTTGGCCCGTCGGTCAACCCGTGGGGCGAGGGCCTCACACCTGGCGGTTCGGGCGGAGGCTCGTCGGCCGCGGTTGCCTCATACATGGTGCCGTGGGCACTGGGTTCGGACACGGGCGGGTCAATCCGCCAGCCCGGTTCGCTGACCGGCACCGTCGGTGCGAAGCCGACGTACGGCAATGTCTCCCGTTACGGAGTTGTCGCGATGGCGTCGTCGTTGGACCAGGTTGGTCCCGTGGCCCGCACAGTCGCAGATGCAGCTGCGCTCCAAGAAATCCTGTCAACCCACGATTCGCTTGACTCCACATCGTTGCCCACACCGGCAAACGGCCTGTTGGATGCGAGCGGCGAAGGAGCACAGACCGAAGATCTGAATGGTCTCCGACTCGGCGTCGTGAAGGAAATGGGTAGCGATGGCTTTGACTCTGGTGTTCAGGGCGTGTTCGACGAAACCGTCGAAGCGCTCAAGGCGCGCGGTGCGGAGATCGTGGAGGTCTCATTGCCGTCCTTCGAGATGGCGATCGCGGCCTACTATCTGATCATGCCGGCCGAAGTATCGTCGAATATGGCGCGCTTTGATGGCGTGCGCTACGGCAACCGGGTGGAGCCCACCGAGGGTCCAGTCACGGCAGAGACGATGATGCGTGAAACCCGCGGAAAGATGTTTGGCCCCGAGGTCAAGCGCCGCATTATCCTTGGCACTTACGCTTTGAGTGCTGGCCGTTACGACGAATTTTACGGATCTGCATTGAAGGTTCGCACTCTCGTGCAGCGAGACCTTGCCGAGGCTTTCTCGCAGGTCGACGCCATCCTCACGCCCACCTCGCCGACCACCGCGTTCAAACTCGGTGAGCAGAGCGAGGACCTCATGGCCATGTATATGAACGACATGACCACCACGCCCGCGAACCTCGCCGGCGTGCCCGCAATGACCGTGCCGGCCGGCCTGTCCGAGAGCCTCCCGGTTGGCGTGCAGGTGATCGCGCCCGCACACGAAGACGCGCGTATGTACAAGGTGGCCGCCATCATTGAGGCGCTCGCCGATCCTTCGGCACGCGAGTGCCCGATCGACGTTAGGGAGGACGCATAATGGATGAACTGATGGAATACGAGGACGTGGTGGAGAACTACGATCCTGTGTTGGGTCTCGAGGTTCACGTCGAGCTGTCGACGAAAACGAAGATGTTCGACGCCGCTCGCAACGAGTTTGGTGGCGAGCCGAACGAGTTCACGACGCCGGTCTCCCTCGGCTTGCCCGGTGCGCTGCCGGTGGTCAACAAGACGGCAATCGAATACGCAATTAGACTGGGCTTGGCGTTGAATTGCCAGATCGCCGAGTCGTGTCAGTTTGCACGGAAAAATTACTTCTATCCGGACTTGTCGAAGAACTTCCAGACCTCACAGTCCGACGAACCGATCGCCTTCGACGGGCATGTGGACGTGGAGCTGAGCGACGGCGAGATTTTCCGTGTGGAAATTGAGCGCGCTCACGTTGAAGAAGATGCTGGCAAGAATACGCACATTGGTGGTGAAGGGCGTTTGCAGGGTGCCTCGTACTCTCTTGTCGATTACAACCGGGCTGGCGTGCCACTCGTGGAGATCGTGACCTACCCGATTGCGGGAGCAGGGGAGCGTGCACCCGAGGTGGCGGCTGCCTATGTGCGGACGGTCCGCGACATCGTCCGGGCGATCGGGGTATCCGATGCTCGGATGGAGCGCGGTAATGTGCGTGCCGACGTCAATCTGTCTCTGCGCAAGACGCCCGAATCTCCGCTCGGAACTCGCTCCGAGACGAAGAACGTGAACTCTTTCCGCGCAATCGAACGTGCGGTCGAATATGAGATGCGCCGCCAGGGCGCGGTGCTCAATGCTGGGCAGGCGGTTGTCCAGGAGACCCGCCACTGGCAGGAAGCGGATTCGACGACGTCGTCCGGTCGGCCCAAGTCTGCTGCCGACGATTATCGCTATTTCCCCGAACCGGATCTTGTGCCCATCGTGCCGTCGCGCGAGTGGGTGGAGGAGATCCGCGAATCGTTGCCGGAGCTCCCCGCACAGAAGCGTCGTCGTCTGAAGGACGAGTGGGGCGTGTCTGACATGGAGATGCGCGACATCGTCAATGCCGATGCGCTCGAATTGATTTCAGATTCGGTGGACGCTGGCGCGACCCCGGGTGGTGCACGCAAGTGGTGGATGGGCGAACTGGCTCGCTACGCGAAAGATAACGCGCATGAGCTTTCCGACGTGCCGGTCACTCCGGAGAATATTGCTGAACTCGACAGACTGGTTGAGGAGGGCAAGCTTACCGACAAACTGGCTCGCCAGACCCTCGACGGCGTGCTTGCCGGCGAGGGAACGCCGGGCGAGGTCGTTGCAGCGCGCGGCCTAGAGGTCGTGTCGGACGACAGCGCGCTCAACGCCGCCGTGGATGAAGCACTGGCTGCCAACCCGGATGTTCTGGACAAGATTCGGGACGGCAAGGTCCAGGCTGCCGGCGCGATCGTTGGTGCTGTCATGAGGGCAACTCGTGGCCAAGCGGACGCGGCGCGAGTGCGCGAACTCGTGATGGAGCGTGCCTCCGAGGCGTAACTGGGTATGTTCCTAGGGCCTGTATAGCTACGGGTAGCACCTGACTCGCATACACTGCGAACCACAACCCCGCCGGTCATCCTTCCGGCGGGGTTTCGCATGCGTAGCGACCAACGGGAGGACTTGTCTCCCTGCTCGACACGTGGCCGAGCGTCGTCGTTCTTTCCACGAAGCGAAACGCAATGCGACTAAAGGGAGGACCTTTGGCATGATGGAGGAAGAGAATTTCCTAAGGGAGGAATAGAACTTTAATGGCTAATCCAAGTTATACCGTCACACTACGAATTGAGACGCCGGTTGACGCGCAGGCCGTGCCGAAGGCAACGCGAGTGATTACGGACAACGGTGGAATGATCACCGGTCTAGACATGGTCAAAACCGATGAGAAAATTCTGACGTTTGATATCACGTGTTTAACTCTCGATCTTGCACATGCCAAGGTCCTGCGGTCACACCTGCAGGCCGATCCAGAAGTGAAGGTTTTGGGCATCCACGACTCCACCGTGCAGGCACACCTCGGTGGCAAGATCGAGGTGACGCTCAAGCGTCCGCTGAAGACGCGCCAGGATCTGTCGAGGATTTACACCCCTGGTGTGGCGACGATCTGTGAACGTATTGCTGAGGATCCCGAGGAAGCACGCCGACTGACGATTAAACGCAACACGGTTGCGGTGGTAACGGATGGAACGGCTGTTCTCGGCCTTGGCGACATTGGGCCGACGGCGGCCATGCCAGTCATGGAGGGTAAGGCTGCGCTGTTCAAGAATTTCGCGAACGTCGACGCGTTTCCGATCTGCCTTGATACGAAGGACACCGAAGAGATCATTTCGATCGTCAAGGCGATTGCTCCAGGATTTGGTGGCATCAACCTCGAAGACGTGTCGGCTCCTCGCTGTTTTGAAATCGAACGTCGACTGAGGGATGAGCTTGACATCCCCGTGTTCCACGACGATCAGCACGGCACAGCCGTGGTTGTTCTGGCCGCTCTCATCAATGCGTTGAGGCTTGTGGATAAGGCGATTGAAGATGTCAAGATCGTTGTGTCGGGCGTGGGTGCGGCCGGTAATGCGATTATTCGGTTGCTCATAGGTCAAGGCGCGACGGACATTATTGGTGCCGGCCGTGCAGGTACCCTCGGTGCGTTCCGCCAGGAGGCCGATCCGGATCGTAATTGGCTTGCGCTAAATACGAACCCGCGCAGAGTAGAAGGATCGCTCAAGGATGCGCTTGTGGATGCGGATGTCTTCATCGGCGTGTCGGCAGGAAATATCCTGAAAGGCGAGGACATCGCAACCATGGCCGATGACGCCATCGTGTTCGCGCTTGCCAACCCCACGCCAGAAGTTGATCCTTCGGCCGCGGGCAAGCACGCAGCTGTGGTTGCCACGGGCCGTTCGGACTACCCTAACCAGATCAACAACGTACTCGCGTTCCCAGGTCTGTTCCGCGGGATGCTCGATGTGCAGGCACGGCAGGTGACGGACGGGATGCTTGTGGTGGCAGCAAATGCCATTGCGAATGCAGTAGAAGAGGAACAGCTCAACGCCGCCTACATCATTCCAGGCGTGTTCCATAAGGGGTTGGCGGATAAGGTTGCTGCGGCGATTCGCGAAGAGTTCTCCAACGGAAAGAAAACGAATCTCTAGGTAGCCAAGCCATGCGGAGCCAGGAGCGATGGATGCGTGTAAAGCAACGCGGATAAACGTCTGGCGATTGCAGAAAAGGCGCTTCTTTCATGCTGTTACATGGCGAAAATTCGGCATTACGGCTGGTAGTCAGCGGAAAACGGCGACTGAATGGCGTGGTTACTGAAAATTGGTGAAAACGCCAGCCAAACGCGCTGTGCCCTCAGGCACAGCGCGTTTTTCATTGTGAACACGCGGTAAACGGAGCCTGTGAATAGAGACACCGCGCCGGGAATTGACCGCCGACCCACATCAGCCGTAATGTTTCTATTCGTTGGTCAGGGAGTGCCAAGCACAAACTGAACAACAGCGAATCACCAGCAATGTGAACCGCATCGCACGAGTTTGACTTCGAGCGAAAAGGTTTAGTAAGTTGGAGAGGTTGCTCCGGCGGGGGCAGGCAAGTAAAACTGCAGGTCATCGCCAGCGAGTGTGTTGTTTGATATCTCAATAGTGTGTCAGCTTTTTATGTTGTATTTTTTGTGGTTTGGCTGGCTTCCTGTTTTTTGGGGGGTTGGTTGGATCTTTTTTATGCCATGGCTGGTGTCCTGCTTTTGGGTGGGGTGTTGGTTGTGGTTGCCAGTTTGTTCTGGTTTTTTTGGAGCTTGTTTTTCAGGTTCTCTATTGATTGTGGGGCTGCCGGGCTTTTTGTTTGGTGGTTCTATTTTTTTTGTGGAGAGTTTGATCCTGGCTCAGGACGAACGCTGGCGGCGTGCTTAACACATGCAAGTCGAACGATGAAGCCTTAACTTTGTTTTGGTGGATTAGTGGCGAACGGGTGAGTAATACGTGAGTAACCTGCCCCTGTCTTTGGGATAAGCCTGGGAAACTGGGTCTAATACTGGATATTCTGCTTGAACCGCATGGTTTTTGTTGGAAAGATTTTTTGGATGGGGATGGGCTCACGGCCTATCAGCTTGTTGGTGGGGTGATGGCCTACCAAGGCGTCGACGGGTAGCCGGCCTGAGAGGGCGACCGGCCACACTGGG
>JAAYGH010000138.1 GCA_012727825.1 Trueperella sp. | reverse complement strand
GCGTCGATGCGCGTGCTCTGCTGTGTGCGAGCGTGGACTCCGCCTCTGCCGCCCGGAGCTTAGTGGTGGCCGCCTTTTCCTTCTGGCTGGCACCCTCGACGTCGGGCTTTTCTTCGCCGGTGAGCCCCTCAAAACGTTGATGAGCCAGCTGGGCGTCTATTGCGGCGACATCCTTGCCATGTTGGTCCACGGTCCTTTTCAAGGTGGCGAGCGTGTCCGCATCGAGATGCGCCTCGCGAGCCTCAATGTGGCTAACGCCTGCCGTGGCAAGTGACTCTTCAGCCGCTAGCTGCGCGGAACGAGCGTGACGGGCGCGCTCCGCGATCGTGTGTGCAGATTCCTTGAGAGTCGCAAGCTTCGACTGCTGGTTCAACAGCGAATCGCGCAGTGCACTGACCGATTCGAAATCGCCGCGCGCCCTGGCTATTGATGCCTCGTCTTTGTTAAGAGCTTCCCGTGCGTTTTTTATTCGCTCGAACAGCGAGCTCTGTTCCTCGCGTAACGTGCCAAGCTCACCTAGCCTTTTATTGTTTGCATCAGTGAGTTCGGTGCGCTGAGTGGCGAGCGTTTTTTCTTTGGCTTTTGCCGCCTGTGCGGCGTCGAGCTTGGCTGTAGTCGAGGTGATGGAGTCCGCGAGATCTCTTTCCGACACGTTGCCGGCCTGCACCGAGAGGGTCTCCTCTTGGCCCGTGAGCTTTTGGACAGCCGCATTCGCTTTCTGGAGGGCGAGCGCCAGTGGCTCGAGCGCCGCCTCGGCTTCTTGAACGTCATCGTAGGTGGCCGAATCGTCAGTTGGTTGGGCTGGTGCGGGATGATTGGGCGAGCCACACACGGGGCACGGCTCCTGCTCGGCCAAGGTAGCGGCGAGATTCGCGGCGGTTGACCCAATCCACGCCGCCGTCACCGCGTCGCGCAGATCACGTTGATCTTGGTGCCGACCAAGCGCTTCCTGCGCGTCTTTTGTGGCCGCCTCGCGTTCAGCTCGCTATGCTTGTAACTTTTCAACCCGCTCGAGACGCTCTTTCAATGCTGTGAGCTCAGCATCAAGCGACGCGATCGTGTCAGCTTCGGCGCGAGCCTTTACGATGTCTGCATCCAGGGTCTTCATTCGCGCTGGAAACTCGTCGAGTTCGCGCGTGAGGCTAGCGATCTCCTCGGCCAGCTCTTGGGCGGTGTCGTCCAACTTGGCAAGGGCTTTTGTTCGGCCGGTTAAAGACTCTTCGAGATCCACAACGGCATCGAGTGACCCGACCTGAGCGGTGATCTCACCGATCGCACCGTCAGTAGCAGCAACGAGCGCCCCGGCAAGCTCGGCCAGTTCGTGGCCGTCAGCAATTGCTTCGGCCAACGCCCCGTGTTCGGCGCCAACAGGAACGACGCCGGCCGGGAGGTCCGCTGCCGAGGCATCCAGTGATGCGCGTGCGCGGCTGGCAGTCGCAAGCCGATCAACGGCGGTCGACACCTTTTCGTGAAGGTCGATCTGACTGCGCTTGGCTGCGACCTCCTTGACCTGTGCGCGAAGCTCCTCGCTTCTTCGGAGCAGCGCCGCTCGATCGTCGAGTGCCTTGGCGAGTGCCTCTTCGGCAAGACGCTTCTTCGTCGCCTGATCAGCACTCGTCTTCAGTTCGCGAGCTTGCGCCTCGGCTCCGGTAGCGCGCGCTGAAAGCTGCTCGTCGATTGCGGCCATCGATTCAAGGGGCGCAGAGTCATCGGCATCGATAAACTCCAACGTTTCGCTGTCTGGGAATTCAGAAGCAAGCCCATCGATGTCGCACCACGACTGCAGAGCCCGCGTGGCTTCCGCACCCGCTTCATCGACCTTGGCCCCAGCCACCTTCGCCATTTTGGTCAGCTTCTGTGCAAACGCGCGGTAGTTCGTGGTGTCGAACAACGTCTCAAGCAGTGCGGAACGATCGATTGAGCTCAGCCGCAGGAATTGTGCGAATTGCCCTTGCGGCAGCACGACGGTCTGCACGAACTGTTCGCGTGTCAGAGCCAGTAACTGACTTAACTCCGTGCCTACATTGCGCGCGCCACTTGCCAGGACGTCGCCTGCATCCCACGCTTGGGAATCCACGGCGGCTTCGGACAGCTTCCACAGTGTGGCGGTGGGATTTTGCGGGGTGAGGCCCTCGCCGCGTTTCTTTGTCCGGTACCACCCGGGGCTCCGGCGCACGCGGTAAATACCGGAGGGAATGGTGAAAACGAGATCTGCGTATGACGGCGTGGAATCATCGGCATGGGCGGAGCGGATGCGTGAATCGTCAGACTCTGCACCCGCGACCTTCCCGTACAGAGCAAACACGATAGCGTCGATTATCGAGGATTTGCCAGATCCTGTGGGCCCGTCGAAGAGGAAGAGACCGCCGGCAGTGAGCTCATCAAAGTTAATGGTGTGGGTGCCAGGAAACGGCCCGAGCGCGCCGAATGCCAAGTATCGAAATTGCATCTAAATCTCCTTGCCGACTTTCTCCCATGCGTCCTGAATCAAGCTGAGTTCGCCGTCGTTCAGATCGCGCCCACCAGACATCTCAAAAAACTCGCGAAGCACGGCGAGCGGTTTGGTTCGGATTGCCTCGAGTTCGGCCACTGATACTGCAGTGGATTGCGTGAGGTGGTGATGTTCCAGCACGTAGGGGAATTTTTGGGACAGCTTCGCGAACAGGTTCGCAGGCCGTTCAGGATCCGTGACGATGATTCGCAGGAAGTGACCCCGGTACTTATCGAAGCTTGAGGAAAGCAGCTCACTGAGCGTGCCTTCGATCGTTGCTAGATTGCGGTACACGGGAGCCGGTACAAGTTCAATTGGATCAGCCGCTTGGGTGTCGACAATAACCGACGATTTGACGTGGTTTTGTTCAGAGAACGAGAAGGGGATCGGCGAGCCAGAGTACCTCATGAGTGGGCCATTTCCACCCACCTTTTGCGGACCGTGGATATGCCCGAGTGCCACGTAATCGATTCCCGGCAGATTGAACAACGACGAGGAGACCTGTGCTGCGCCGCCCACGGAAATGTCTCGCTCTGATTCAGTTTGCTTGGCGCCCGTCACAAAGGAGTGGGACATAATCATCGAATACGGCTTGGCACTGACGCCAGGCTCGTTCATATTGCGAGCAACGAGATCCCCACGAATATTT
>JAAYGH010000137.1 GCA_012727825.1 Trueperella sp. | reverse complement strand
CTCCGAGGTCGCATACATTGGCGAGCGCTACGCGGGCGATACCGTCTATCCGGCGTACGAGATCGCCACGATGGAGTACGTGGCGTGGATTTTCCTCGTGACGGCCGATGAGCGGATGTTCGAGCTGACCGTCATGGGCGATACCTACGCCAATGGGGTCGAGGCTCTCGCACACATTGAGACGTTGACGAACGGGGACTAGCCCTTCATAGCCGAGGCGGGGATATCCATCTGGATATCCCCGCCTCGCATTCCGCATATTAGAGAGTTGCCGTAATGAGCGCGACTCCTTGCGCGCCCTCGGGCGGTTCGGCGAGCAGCGGTACTTCCCGCACGGGCACCTTCGCGCCGATCCGCTTCTTGAGCTGAGCCACCTGATCGGCTTCGAGCTCGTGACGATGCGCAAGGAACTCCCCGGCATCTGTGGGGGAGCGACGGTTCACGACGACGGACCGCAGCGTCACGTCCATGTCCGTCAGCTCCTTGACGGTTTCCACCGCCTCGAGCACTGGCATCGGCTCGCCAAGGGTGACGACGACGAACCCGGCGTCGCCCCCGCGGAGCGTGTCGCGCAGGTCGCTGAGCTTTTTCTGGCGCGCGATGAGCGTGCGTCGAAGGTGGGTGTCACGATCGGTCTCGCGCTCGCCGTCGTCGGCCCTCTTGCCGATGATCGAGCCGAGGACGGCCGAATACTGATCCGCCCGCGAGCGTGACTTGAGCAGTTCCTCAGTCCACGTGGACAGCTGCTCGGGCAGCGTGAGGAGGTGGAGCGTGTGCCCGGTGGGGGCGGTGTCGAAGATGACCACGTCGTAGCCCTTGTGGCCAAGCTCAACGTTCTCAGCCACGCGCTCGAGCATGGCCGCCTCGTGCGAACCCGGCGCATTGCGGGCCGAATCGAGATGGCGCTTTGCCGGCCCGTGCAACGACTCAGGGAGCATGCGCATCATCTGCCGGTAGACGGCGTCGAAGTGCTTGGCGACCAGAGTCTTTGGATCGATTTCCACGGCGTCGATGAGGCCGACGTCGGCGCCACCGAGTTGGGAATGCAGGTCGGCCACGGTGCCCGTGACGTCCCTGGGACGCATGAGGGGCGTGACCTTATCGGAAAGCTTCTTCGCCCACAGGTGGCCGAGGTTGTGTGCGGGATCGGTGGAGACGATGAGGACGCGCGCGCCTTGGAGCATGCGCCCAAGTGCCAGCGCTGAGCTGATCGACGTTTTGCCAACCCCGCCTTTGCCGCCAACAAACACGACCCTGTGATCGGCGATGTCATTTAACAACATGAGATGTGATCCAATGGTGTGCGAGGCATCCCCATCCGGCGGTGCCAGGCGTGGAAGTCCTCAAAGATGAATGGGAGAAGTTCCGCGTTGTAATACGCGGCGGGATCCGGCACTCCCAAGGCCTCGCCGAGCACAACGAGCGTGAAGAAATCTTCCTCGTCGCGCTTTTCGCGTGCGAGCGACTGGCGATAGGTCCGGGAGTAATACTCTTCAAACGCCCTATTAGCGGCGATGAGGCGCGCCCAGGCTCCCTGGGCGCGCCCCTTCGTTTCGTCAGACATGAGCCTTAGCTCTCCGACTCCGCATGAACCCACTCGTACGTGATGTCGGCGTCTGGCTCTTCGGCCGGCTCATCCTTGGCGCGGCGCATAGCGAGCACCGCTTCGATGGCCACCCAAATCGAGCAGAGAATGATGACCGCGTCGACGGCGAGCAGCAGGTAATCCGGGTTCTCCGGATTAGCGAAGCTGATCGCCTGATCGATTGCAGCCCAGAACGCCATGACGAAGACCAGCACCAGCGGGATCATAGCCGGCAGCGGGTTGCGCCGCTTGCGTAGCAGCATCACCGCGATGATCGAGAGCGTCAAGGACGCGAGCAGCTGGTTCGACGTACCGAATAGCGGCCAGATCCTCAGACCGCCTCCGCCCTCGAGGCCCTGCGAGAAGGTCATGCCAAGACCAAGCGCAACAACGATGGCCGTGGCAACGTGCTTGCCGACCTTGATGTTGACGGTCGACGCCGCCTCCTGGACAACGAATCGCATGAGACGCATGCCGGTATCCATCGTCGTCGCTGCGAACAGAACCGCCATGGTGGCAAGAACGGTGCCGGACAGAGACGCCGGAAGCCCGATGCCCTGCTCCATGAGGTTTCCGCCGCCCTCAACGAAGGCGTTAACGCCACCATTGCCGTACGCCGAGTAGACCTCTTCCCAACGTGCGAGGGTGCCGAAGCCACCTGCGACCGAGAGGATCGTGCCGAGCGAGAGCAGGCCCTCGCCGACGGCTCCGAAGTAGCCGACGAAGCGTGCGTCGGTTTCCTTATCGAGCTGCTTGGAGGACGTACCGGAGGCGACGATGCCGTGGAAACCGGAAATAGCGCCACAGGCGATTGTCACGAAGAGTAGCGGGACGATCGACGGCGTGCCGTCCGGGGTGTTGGTGTTCCAGAACGGTGCAACAACCTTCGTTGCGTCGGTGCTCATGATCGTGCCGATCAGGACCGAGGTGTAGAGCAGCGCGAGACCAATGAAGAGCTGAACGCCGTTGATGTAGTCACGCGGCTGGAGCAGCAGCCACACCGGGAGCGTGGATGCGATGGCGCCGTACACGAACAGGACGATGATCCAGAACGCGTGTGGACCGATGCCAAGGAAGTTCTCGTCGAGCACGACGGGCACCTTGTCGCCAATGAAAATGAGCGTGTAGAGAACGACGACGCCGACAACCGTGACCGGCAAGAGCGGAAGCTTCAGGCGGTAAATTGCGATGCCGACGAGGACGGCCACGACGATCGCGCCCCACGCGGGGATGACCGCGGATGGCGTGGAAATGAACAGACCCGTGATGACCACGGCGAATGCGGTGACAACCATCAGCAGAACGAGGAAGATCACCACGAGGAAGAGGTAGGAGCCACGCTGACCAATGTAGCGCGACGCGATCGAGCCAATGGAACGGCCCTTGTTACGCTGCGACGCCCACAGTGCACCGAAATCGTGCATGCCGGCGAAGAACACGGTTCCAAGGGTGACCCACAGGAACGCCGGACCCCAGCCCCAAATAATTGCAACTGCAGGGCCGACGATCGGCGCCGCGCCTGCGACGGACGTGAAGTGGTGGCCCCAAAGAATGTACTTATTTGTAGGGACGTGGTCGACGCCGTCGTTAAATTCGTGGGACGGCGTGACGAAGGATTCATCGAGTTGGAAGACCTTGTTGGCGAGGTACTTCGAATACACAAAATATCCGAAAGCCATCATGGCCAATCCGATAAGCATGATCCATACAGAGCTCATGGAGTGCCCTTCTGTTATGGGTAGCCGAAACTACCGGGTGTGTAATGCCATGACCACGGCCGCTGTCAGTGCGGGACATAGGACGTTAGTCAGCGGTCTGTGAAATTGTGTCAGACTTTGAGTGTGGTTGCCAGCACACCGCACCGAATGTTGTCAAAAAGTTAACTCAGCGGCGAACTGAGGGCCGCGTAGAGGCGCGCAATCGCCATGCCGCCACGGGTGACGGTTTGCGCCATGCGGGTGAAACCGGCGTCCACATGCTGGACGCCGGGCGTGGGGCAGGGCCGTTAGAGCGCGGTCGACGCGAGTAGGCGCTCGAGATCCGCGAGAGGCACAGCCGCGCCGAAGGCAGGATTGCCGGGCTCGAGTTTCTTACCTTCATGGAGCGACTGCAGCGGTAGCGGGTCGAAGCCCACGCGTGACGTGATTTCCTCGACGCGAGCTAGTGCATCGGCGTCGTCGGACGCCATCGCCATAGCAATGCGGTCGGGGGAACCTTCCGCTCGCGCCTCACCGGCGATGTCGTGGTAGCCAATGTGG
>JAAYGH010000136.1 GCA_012727825.1 Trueperella sp. | reverse complement strand
AATGACACCGAAAAGGGCTTCATCAAGCTGGTGAAGCGCGGGGAGTCCGTGATCGACGCCGTCAGCACTCAAGTTCCCAGCGAGTTTGGCGGACAGGGCATCGGCAAGGCGCTCATCGTGAAACTTATAGATCACGCCCGCAGCAACGGCCTGACTGTTATCGCTACCTGCCCGTTCATCAAAGTTTACTTTGAGAAGAACCGCGACGACGTCCTCGACGTTTGGCATAATCCGCCGGAGCAATCCGAACAGGCCTAACGTCTAGCCCCGGTAGAATCGCCTACCCGACGGACCAAAAGTGCACAAAGGCTTGATTTAAGGTGCGTCCCCTTCAATAAGGTACGTCGGTGAGCCCAGTAGGGCCAATACGGTACGTCGGTGAGCCCAGTAGGGCCAGTAAGGTACGTCGGTGAGCGCAATAGGTGCGTCGCTGAGCGAAATAGGGTACGGCGCTCGGCCGCCCGCTAATCCCGGCCGAGCGCCGTGCGCAATTGGGCAATCGTGGGTTGGCCGGGAGCCGTCGTCGTGCCGGCGGAGGCAAACGTGGCAACCGAACCGAACTTCCAGCCTTCCAGGCGTGAACGCTGGCCGGCCTCCCCCATCGCGATCGTCAGCAACGGCCGGTGGAACTGGCCAGCAACGGCTTTCGTCACGTCGAGAAGGCGCTGCGTGTCCTCCTCGCTGTGTGCCATGACGGCCAGTTTTGGCACGGCACCCTGGATCTGCAGCATGTCCTCGAGCATCAGATACATGACCTCAGAATCTGGCGTTTCGATCCAGTCGTGGTGCGATACTACGGGCGTGTAGCCGAGGTTAGTGGCCCGGCGAGCGAGATCCGGCGTGGCATCCGAGTGGAACTCAAAATCGATGCCCACACGTTCGGCGGGCAACCGCTCTTGCATCATGATGTCGAGAACGGTGGCAAGCAACACGCGGTATCTGAACGGCGTGAGCGACACCTCGCCGCCCTGTTCCCGGGAACGGACCGTGAACAGTACGGGAGTGCTCGTCTTGGCAAACAGTTCGCGTAGCACGTCGCGGCCCACTGTTTCAAAATCCATCTCGGGGTGGTTGGCCAGGAGGAAGTCAGCGCGGAATTCGAGCACGTCGGCGCCCGCCTTTTCACGCGCGTGGGCTTCCTCGATAATGACCTCCGCCGTGGTTCCCGCCAGCGGCACAATAATCGCGGGGCCCTCACGGCCGTTCTGTTCAAATATCACCAGTTCTCACCGTTCCAATCCCCAAATTCTCCATCGCGTTGCTGAGCCTCTCGGCTCAGGCGCTCGGCCTCTTCAGCGCGACGCTTCAGTTCGTCAGACTTGAGGTCCCCGGTGCTTGGCGGCGGATCGTCTCCCGTTGGATCGTCCCCATCGGGTGGCGTCTTTGGGTCGCCGTCATTGCCCTGGGCCTGATGCTGTTCTTGCGCGTCCTTCGCCTTGTCGTCGGTATCTTGCTTCTGCTGCTTGGGAGGCTCACCCTGGGGCACACATTGTGCCACAGTCGCGGAAGCCCCCTCGAACGTCCTACGAGCCTCGTCGAAATATCCGGCCGCATAGAGTCGGTCGCCCAAAATCTCCTGCCCCACCGCCAAGTTTATGCGCACCCGGCACTCGGGCGTGAAATCTTCGAGCTTCTCGGCGCCCGTGGGTTCGGGCTCGTCCGAGTCCGCGTCCTTTGGCACACGTTTGAGGGCCACCGACAGGGTGTCGACGCCGGCATCCACGGCGTCCGCACGAATCTCGGCTGTACCCTGCCCGAAGTATGCTTCCCACTGGTCAAGTTGTTCGGGAATCACCCGGGTGCCAATTCCGTACGACTGCGCGCTTCGCGGATATTCGTTCTCGCCGTAGTTCGATTTGCCTGACGACATCGCATAGATCCCTACACCGGCGACGACGGACACAAAGACCAGCGCAACTGCCACCGCGAGCGCGACGGCCAAGGCAATCTTTTGTTTGAGCGTATGAGTCATCTGCGTCCTGCCCATCTTCGCCCTCGTTGCACCGATGCGCTGGAGCCAGGATCAGGCCCGTCACCTAACCGCACCCGCGGACTACCGTCGGCGGACCGATGCAGGTGGCCGGGCGGGATATCCATCGTCTGCCGGCGCGTGCTCAGCATGCCGATCACGCGCACGTGCGGCACAAGATGACTGATTTCCCATGCCATGAGCACCGCGAAGATGATCGCGAAGGGCCAGATGATCGGGCTGTACGTCGATTCATCCACGCTGTCAGCCAAAATGGCATCCGCATCGATTGACCCCGCAATATCCTCTATTCCGCCAGGACTCGTGCGGTGGTAGAACGGCACGCCAATCTGGTTCGCCACCGTCTCGAGCGCGCCCGTGTCAGCCCGCGATATCGCGGTGCCGCCCGCGGGGTCGTCGATGTACTCGTCAGTGGTGCGCCAGGATTCCTTGCGGATCATCGGCGCGCCCTGCTCCGTACCGTAACCCAGCACCATCCCACCCTCGAATAGACCATTCCACGCACCGAAATTCGGCGCCTCACCGCGCTCGGTGTGAGAGGTGTCAGTTGATTCGCCGTCGGTCATCAAAATGATGATCGGCGCATAGCCCGGGTT
>JAAYGH010000135.1 GCA_012727825.1 Trueperella sp. | reverse complement strand
CTGCTCAAGTTGGCGATCGCGTCGTCGGCGGCTGGCGCCTGGGCTGCTCTCGGGCGTCGCACGCGGTAGCGACGTCCGGACATTGGCCGATGCCACCTTCGAGGTTCGTTTGCCCTATTCTGAACCAGTGACTGACAACCTAATTTTCACCGTCAAGTGCCCTGACAAGCCGGGAATCACGTATGCAATTACGGGTTTGCTGGCGTCCGTGGGGGGAAATATTCTCGAATCGCAACAGTTTAACGACCGCGAATCGGGGTATTTCTTCGTCCGTATCGAAGCTGAGGTTCCCGGTGGTTTGCACACGATCGACAACGCGTTCGCCGTGCTCGCCCGGATCCACGGCATGGAGTACGACATCTCACCGGCAGACAAACCGATGCGCGTGCTCATCATGGTCACAAAAGATTCACACTGCCTGTACGACCTCCTATCGAAACAGCGCGAAGGCAGACTGCCGATCGACATCGTGGGCGTGGTGGGCAACCACGAAACCCTTCGCCCACTCGCTGAATTTTACGGCCACGAGTTCATCCACATTCCAATCACGGCTGACACGAAACCGGAGGCCGAGGCTGAACTGTGGTCGATCATCAAGGATCGCGACGTCGAACTTGTGGTTCTCGCTCGCTACATGCAGATCCTCTCCGAAGACATGTGCCTCAAGCTTGCCGGCAATGCAATCAACATTCACCACTCGTTTTTACCGTCCTTTAAAGGCGCGCGCCCATACCAGCAGGCGCACATGCGGGGCGTCAAGCTCATCGGTGCCACGGCCCATTATGTGACGCCCGATCTGGACGAGGGACCGATCATCGAGCAGGATGTCGTGCGCGTTGCCCACGACGAGGACGAGGACGAACTCATGTCCAAGGGCGCCGAGGTCGAGCGCCAGGTCCTGTCGCGTGCGGTTCGTTGGCATGCGGAGCATCGCGTGATGATGAACGGCGAGCGGACGGTTATCTTCAACTAGGCCGATCTTCAGCGAGATTTAGTCGGCGACGACGAAGGGCCCCCACTCGTCGTCGTTGAACACGCTCACCCAATGGGAATTCGCAGCCACGATCTCGAATCCGAGGCGCTCATTCACCTTCCACATCCCGACGTTTGATTCGGCGTTTTCGGTTGCCACGCGTGTGAGGCGCGGATCGCGAACGAGAAGCTCTCGATAGAGTTCGATCTTGGCGAGTGTGGCGAGGCCTCGGCCGCGATATTCGGCATGCACCCAGGTGTCGGCTTGCGCTGCGACCCGGCTGGCCGAACGGAAATACACCTCGGTCGTCGCCACGATCCGCCCGGACTTGCGCTCGCGAATAAAAACTCCGCGGTGTTCAAAGCCGCGGTCGATCGAGTCGTGGAGACTTTGCGTGTATTGCTCGGCCGTCGTCGTGTATGGCGTGGCTGAATCGGACTGCGGGTGATCGGCGTTGAAGGCGTTGATTGCGGCAATGAATTCAGCTGTGATGTTGTGGACGATCTCGTTTTTGTAGGTCACGATTTCCAGATTCTGATCCGCCTTCGGTTGCGTGATTGCGCCGGAGACGAGTCGCCCTTTGAAGGTGTCGAGGTTGAGCTGGGACGCCTTTTCGACCATCTCAAGGCCGAAGCCGTTGGCGCGCAGGAAGTGGACGGTGGGATGGTCAGCCGCTAACGTGCCAACGCCAAGGCGGGGCGTGACGCGCTGGGAGCCGTCGTTCGCGGAGGTCGCGGAGGTCGTAGGCCAGGTTTCGGCTTGCGTTCGGTCGTGTGTGCGCAGGAATGCGCGCAGTTTGGCAAGCGCGGCGGTGCCGATTCTGTGGCGGCGGCGTTCCGGATCGACGAAGACGTTGATATGGGAGGTGTACGTGTTTTCCTTTTGCGGAAGCACTGCTGAGGCGGTGCCGACGACGGCCTCGGCCGTCAGGTCATCGAACAGGACTGACTCGGATGGGTGTGGATCGGAAGAGTCTGTGGGAGGCGCAAGGTCGGGGAGGAGTGCGACGGCGAATTTGTAGACGGGGAATTCGGGATTGGGCGGTTTGAGCGAGTCTTCACGATATTTGCTCACGGTGGGACTCAAATAGTCGGCGTGGCCGTTGGTTTCGATTTGGTGTGTGCGCGAGAGGTCGTACATTCGTTGCCACGCCGGTCCGATGTACTGGGCGCCCGTGGTTGAACTGGTGGGGCGGGGGAGTGGGATGAGCTGGACGTTAGCTGATATGTGCTGCGCTGTTGAGGGGTCTGACGTTGCAGCAGACCGATGTGTGGAAAAGCCCGGTGCTTCGCTGGGATCAGTGATGTGGTTTTTGCTCATGGGGCCATTTTCTCACGTATTGGAAGATGCGCGTGCAGATGTCAGGCAGTAGTTGTGTTTGGTGTCGGTTTGGTCGGTTCTGATAGCTCGAATTTCAGTGGCAAAAAAGTTTGTCGGAGCCCAATCGTACAATTGAATGACTACTCGCCACAGGGATTTTCCGTTCATCCGGGAAGTCCCTCAGTACCAAAGGAGGTGCACGCGATGAAACCCGTCCATGGGAGCCGTCGAGATCGTGCGCGTCAAGGTGCGCGCGTGCCGGGCCCGAACACTCGGGATACTCGTCGCGTGGTTGATGGGGACTCGAGCTTTGGTGGCGACTCGGGCTTTGGTGCCGGCTCGGGCTTTGG
>JAAYGH010000134.1 GCA_012727825.1 Trueperella sp. | reverse complement strand
TCGGCTTCGACATCGAGATCTGTTCATCGGTGGACGAGGCGGTTCTCGGCGCTGACGTCATCACCGTGTGCACCGCCGACAAGCAACATGCCACCGTTCTTCACGACGCGCAGGTCGTTCCCGGCGTCCACCTGAATGGGATTGGCGGTGACTGCCCCGGCAAGACCGAGCTCGAGGCGAGAATTCTGGACCGCTCAACCGTGTTCGTTGAGTTCGAACCACAAAGTCGGATCGAGGGAGAGATCCAGCAGATGGCACCTGACTTCCCCGTGGTGGAATTCGCGGACGTCGTGCGTGGCATCCATCCTGGACGAACCTCCGATGATGAAATTACGCTGTTTGATTCGGTTGGCTTTGCGATGTCCGACTTCTCGGCTCTGCGGTACGTGCGCGACTCGGTGGCGGGCACTCACTATTTTGACCGCATCGAACTCATCGCAGAGCCCGATGATCCGAAAGATTTGTTCTCCCTCATCGTGCCCTCCCTCAAACCGGTGTCTTAAACCGCCATCGCAGACAACAGTGGCGCCCGAGGAATCCTCGGGCGCCACATGTTCACTGCCACCTGATCAGGCAGCGGCGGAGCTCATACCAGTGTGCTCACGGTTTAGTTGTCGAGAACTTCCTTCTGGGTTGGAACAAGCTCATCGAGCGTGAAGTCCCAGTCGTTGGCTGCATTCGTAATCCGAACGAGCTCACGGAAGAAATCGTCGGTAGACAGCAGGCCTTCCGGAGCGTACACGCCGGCCGGGAGATCCTTAGTGGTGCCAACAAGGTAGATGCCAATCGCTTGGCCTGCGAAGGTGTAGATGCCCTCGTCGTAGACCGAGCACTGGTGACGGTTCGTGTAGCGAACCTTCTTACCGTCCTTTGTGCCTTCAACGATGGCTGCTTGGCCCTGCCACACGCCCTTGTCAAGCCACTTCTCCGGCGCCTGCCACACGGGCGTACCTGGATCGACCAACGGTTCCTTCGGATCGCTGTATCCACGGCCCTCGAGGCGAAGCTCCTCGTGGAACTTATTACCACCAAGGCACGCAGCGAAATCTTTGATGTCAATGTAGCGCGGAAGCGTCACAGGCTCCGGGTGCCCCACATAGTACGTATGGGTACGGCCGAAGGGCGCAGCGAAGTCCACGTACTCGCCCGAATCCCATGCTGGCATGGTGGAAGCCTTACCGTCCTTCCATACCGGGATCTCACCGGTTGCGGAGTGGACGAGGTGATCCCAACCCGCCGGGCTGGCCTTCTTGAAGTCTTCTGCAGTTTCAAAGTCGTAGGCGTCGGCCGCACCGTCAGGAAGCATGTCGGCGGGCGGGGTACCCACGGCCCATGCAATCTTGATCGAGTCGACTTCGTCGAGCATTTCTGAGACATACTTTGCCTGCATGTTTGCAATGCCGGGCGTCTGGCCCATCGTGATGAGCGCGGTAACACCAGCTTCTTTTGCCTCATCGTGCAATCCGAGAAGATCGATCGTCGCATCTCCGTCGTCGCACACGTCTACATAGTCAGTGCCTGCTGCGATGACCGCACGCAAGATTGGAACACCAAACTTCACGAATGGGCCGACAGCGTTAAACACCACGTCGACGTCCTTCGCAAGTTCTGTCACCTTGTCAGTGTCGGTGACATCCAGCTGGACTGCGTTCGTCTCAGGGAAGTTGAGGCTGTCTGCAAATTCCTGCGCGGCTTCAACGTTCAAGTCAGCAACAGTCACTGATTCGATTCCATCAAAGTGTTCGAGTGCGCGAACTCCGCCTCGCCCCATCATTCCGGCACCAATAAGTAGTACTTTCACAAATCCTCCTATATTTCGGTCGGTCTGCTTTGACCAAGTAACTCTCACCATAGATTGCCAATTGTTTGGAGTCGAGAGTTTTCCCTCAACGCTGATAAACGCTACTAGGAGTTACCAGCTAGACACTTCACGTTAAGTATTCGTTGCCTGACCAGCCTCAATGCCTCAGCCGCCCATACCACGCACGCTAGAGGTTAGCTGCTTTATGTGCGCTTGCTATCGAGATTCGATTGAACGTGTTAATAAGAATAATCGTCCACTGGAGTGCACCAATCTGCTCCTCGGTGTAATAGTCGCGCGCTTCGTCGACCACCATGTCGCGCTCGATTTTGTGGTCCATGATCGTGAGCGCTTCAGCCAATTCAAGAGCGATCCGCTGCTCGGGAGTAAACAGAGCTTCAAGATCGCGCCACACCGGGATCAGGTCAATGAGTTCCTGCTTCATGCCGGCGTCGCGCAACGCGGGTACGTGTGCGCTCATGCACGCTACACAACCGTTGATTTGCGAAACGCGGACGTTGACGAGCTCAAGAATTTCATCGCTCAAACCGTAGCTATTGGCAACTTTGCGGGAATCCATGGCAGCCCTATTGAGTGGCTTTTGCATCTCGGGAAAGTTTCTGCTGATATCAAAACGTGTCATAAATTATCACCTGCTGCCCAGTCTAAGTGATGCTCCTGCACCCTGTGCCGACGTGACGGCAGTCAACGGTAGAAATTTCACCTAACTAATGCTGATAAAACCCCCGGTAGTGTGACAAAATGGAACGTATATCAGGCGTGAAAGCAGGGCATCAAAGCGGATGCTGAACACCGCCCTTTCACGACACTTTAGATGGGAACACAATGGCTGAGGTCAAGGACTACCAAGGCACAAAGTCGGACCTAATTGCGCTGGTGATCGCCGTCCTCACGTTCTGGCTGTTTGGCCAGTCGATGCTCAATGTTGGATTGACGGTCGGCAATGATCTGGGAATGGCTCCGGCACTCACAAATCTCGCAGTATCGATGGGGTCGCTCGTATGTGGCATGCTCATCGTCATGTGGGGATCGCTCGGCGATTCGCGCGGGCGCCTCAAGATGGTCAAGATTGGTTTGCTGCTCAACATTGCTGGCAGTTTGCTCCTCGTATTCGCCGCAGGTGCACCCGCGGTAGCTGGCGCGATGGTTCTGGTCGGGCGTATCTTGCACGGCCTAGCCGGTGGCGCGATCACCCCGGCGGCACTTGCACTCGTGAGCTCCTATTGGCACGGCGATAAGCGCGCTCGTGCCATCTCGTACGTCTCGATGGGAACGTTCGGCGGCATGGCCCTATCGTCCATTGTGGGCGGCCTCATTGCGGGTAGCCCGCTCACCTGGCGCGGCATTTTTGCAATTTCGGCGATTCTTTCGGTGCTCGCAATTTTCATGGTACGCAACACCC
>JAAYGH010000133.1 GCA_012727825.1 Trueperella sp. | reverse complement strand
TGATCTTCGAGCGCGCCGAGGTCCACTGAGATGGGGTCATTGATCGACGGACCAGTCAGCCTAATCTCGCCGCGGCTCACCGGGCGCTTCGATTTCTTGGCGCTGACCATAACGCATAATTTCGGTCCATGTGTGGGCCTGGAACCAATGCACCCATGTGGCGCCAAGTTCAAGTGGGCGGCCCATGCGTTCTTCGGTCCATGCCCGCCCGCCGACGCGATCCTTCGCTTCGAGAATCACATAGTCCACGCCAGCCATTTGTAGTTCCCGAGCAGCGACCAGTCCGGCAAATCCTGCTCCAACGATGACAACCTTCTTCGACATTGCACATCCTCCATTTTCGTCTTTGAATATTTAGGCATCCTGTGTGCTTGACCTAACTATTGCCCGAAGCATGCGAACAAATTTATTCAAAAGTGCAGGGAACTTGCCTGCCAATGCTCAACGATTTCGTATTTGATCGAATTAGCGCGTGTTCGGAGCGGACACTGAACGTGACTTTCAGCGCCTCCATCGGCGGCAGAACCGAACTGCAAGAACCACTGGACTGCAAAGGCCCAGTAAAAAAGGCAACAGTAAAGGGCCCAGCCCCCACATGTGGGAACTGGGCCCTTTACTGCGCGTGCTTAACGCACGTTCAATAACCGAGGTCGAGAGTTACTTCTCGTCCGTCTCATCAGCCGAGTCCGCGGACTCCGGGGAGTCAGCGCTTTCGGGTGAGTCGGCTGAGTCGGGCGAATCCGCCGAGTCTGGCGAATCAGCACTATCAGGCGAGTCAGCTGAGTCAGCAGACGCCTCAACAGCAGCCTTCTGAGCAGCCTTCTCAGCTTCCTTCACAACAGCCTGCTTCGGTGAAACGGGCTCGAGAATGAGCTCGATCAACGCCATCGGAGCGTTGTCGCCCTTGCGATGCGGTAGCTTCGTGATGCGCGTGTAACCACCGTTACGCTCAGCAAACTTCGGTGCGAGCTCCTCGAAGAGGATGTAGGCCGATTCGCGGTCGCCGAGGACCTTGAGGGCCAGGCGACGGCTATAGGTGTCGCCCTTCTTCGCCTTCGTGATGAGCTTTTCAATGTGCGGACGGACGCGGCGTGCACGTGCTTCCGTGGTCACAACCGATTCGTTATCGATAATCGACTTGCACAGGTTGGCAATAATCTTGCGCTCGTTGGCCGGGCTGCCTCCGAGACGCGGACCCTTTGAGGGCTTGGGCATGATTTCTCCTAAATTTCTTTGTGGCGCTGGCTCTCACCTACGCCGCAGCCGTTCCCCGAACGTGCCGATCGGGTGGGGCAGATCCAAACTTATGCGTCGTCGCTGAACTGCATACCGTAGGCGTCGTCACCGAAGCCTGACATGTAGCCGGCAGGCGAATCCTTCAAGCGAAGATCGAGCTTTGCAAGTTCGTCCTTGACGTCCTCGATCGACTTCGCGCCAAAGTTGCGAATATCGAGCAAGTCCGCCTCGGACCGGATAACCAGCTCCCCGATCGTGTGGATACCTTCACGCTGCAAGCAATTTTGCGAACGGGCGGGGAGGTTCAGGATCGTAATCGGACGCTGCAGGTCCGACGACTGCTGCTCGACAACCGGCGGCTCCTTGAGTTCCAGACCTTCCACTTCCTCGTTAAGTTCGGTGGTCAGACCGAACAGTTCGACGAGGGTCTTACCCGCAGATGCGAAGGCATCTCGCGGTTCGGTGGATGGCTTCGTCTCGACGTCGACAATCAATTTATCGAAATCGGTGCGCTGGCCAACACGTGTGGCCTCGACCTTGTAGGAAACCTTGACGACCGGCGAGTAGATCGAATCAATTGGGATTCGGCCAATCTCGTAGTCCGGCGAATTATTCTGGGCGGCCGACACATATCCACGACCACGCTCAACTGTCAGGTCAATCTCGATCTTGCCCTTGTCGTTCAAGGTGGCGATCACGAGGTCAGGGTTGTGGATCTCGACGCCAGCTGGCGGCGTGATGTCCGAAGCGAGAACCTGGCCCGCGCCCTGCTTGCGCAGGTACATGAGAACAGGTTCGTCGTGCTCGGAGGTCACAACGAGCTCCTTGAGGTTCAAGATGATCTCGGTAACGTCTTCCTTGCAACCGGGGATCGTCGAGAACTCGTGGAGGACGCCGTCAATGTGAACCGAGGTCACTGCCGCTCCCGGAATCGAAGACAGCAGAGTACGGCGCAGCGAATTGCCGAGCGTGTAGCCGAAGCCAGGCTCGAGCGGATCGAGCGTGAAGCGTGAACGTGTGTCGGAAATCTGGTCTTCCGTCAGCGTTGGTCGCTGTTCAATGATCACTGGTGATGTCCTTTCATCGGGTGCCCGCTATATGGCACCCAGGAAAATTCTGGTGGGGATCATCCCCGTACAGCGCCGAGAGAACTCGGCGCTGAGGTGCCGGCCTTTCATACGCCCAAGGCGTGAGAAAGACCGGCTGTGGATCAAACGCGACGACGCTTGGGCGGACGGGTTCCGTTGTGGGGCTGTGGGGTCACGTCGGAAATCGAGGTGACCTCGAGGCCGGATGCGGTGAGCGAACGAATCGCTGTCTCGCGGCCCGAGCCTGGGCCCTTCACGAAAACATCGACCTTCTTCATGCCCTGATCCATCGCGCGACGTGCAGCGTTCTCTGCTGCAAGCTGTGCGGCGTAGGGGGTCGACTTACGCGAACCCTTGAAGCCGACCATGCCTGCCGAAGTCTGTGCGATGACCTCACCCTTGGCGTCGGTGATGGAGACGATCGTATTGTTGAAAGTGGACTTAATATGCGCCTGTCCGTTGAGGACGTTTTTCCGTCCAGTACGGCGCGGGCGGCGCGACTGTGTCTTGGGTGGCATTTAAATACTCCTGATCTGCCCGGGCCTACTAGGCCTTCTTCTTACCTGCGACGGTGCGCTTTGGCCCCTTGCGGGTGCGCGCGTTCGTCTTTGTACGCTGACCGTGCACGGGCAGGCCACGACGGTGGCGCAGACCCTGGTAGCTACCGATCTCAACCTTGCGGCGAATGTCGGACTGAACCTCACGTCGGAGGTCACCTTCGACTTTGTAGCTATCGTTGATGTGGTTCCTGAGCTTGACCAGATCGTCCTCAGTCAAATCACGGACGCGCGTATCCGGGTTCACACCCGTAGCCTCCAGCGACTCCTGAGCACGGGTACGACCAATGCCGAAAATATATGTGAGCGCAACCTCGACGCGCTTATCGCGCGGGAGATCAACGCCAGAAAGACGTGCCATTAGTGGCTCCCTATCGTCTTTTTCCGAAGGTGTGGAGCATTATCTTCCTCATGGGCCTCAGCCTTCGGACTGAGGGTTGCGTTGCCGCTGATAATGCTAGTACTGCGGGAGTCACCCCGCTGTCAGCATATGCTGACTGATCTGGCAGGTTTAACCCTGACGCTGCTTGTGCCTGGGGTTATCGCAGATAACCATGACACGACCGCTACGTCGGATGACCTTGCAGTTTTCGCAGATCTTCTTAACGCTAGGCTTGACCTTCATTTATGGTGCTTCCTATGCCGGAATTTCCGGCGGTCGATTGCGGATTACTTGTAGCGATACACGATCCGGCCGCGACTAAGATCGTAGGGCGTAAGCTCTACAACGACGCGGTCTTCCGGAAGGATCCTGATGTAGTGCTGCCGCATCTTGCCAGAGATATGCGCGAGCACGATGTGCCCGTTTTCCAACTCGACCCGAAACATTGCATTCGGCAAGGCCTCTGCGACCGTGCCCTCTACTTCGATGACGCCTTCTTTCGCCATGTCCCCCGCTAACTTTGTATATCAACGTCGAAAGGGTTCTTTCAACGGGCACCTACGGGTACCAACGCTCTAGTTTACGGCAAAGAGCCCATAGTTTTAAAGGGAGATTGCGGTGTATCGCGTCACGCACGTCGCAGTTTCACGCTCTTGCTTCACGCCCACTACTTGGCATACCATAGTACCCAGTTGCGCATAGGTGCCGGAGCTGGGTTCCCCATTCGGTCCACAGGAAGGCAGGCAACGTTGAAAGACACATCATCGTCGCAAATGCGAAAAGGAACTGTCGAGTTGGCAATCCTCGCGCTCTTGCAGCACCGCGACTACTACGGCGGGGAACTTGTAGCCGGGCTTGCCGACTACCCCGGTCTCGACGCCACATCCGGCACGATCTACCCAATCCTCAAACGTCTCGCGAAAGCAGGTCGCCTTGATACCCGATGGGAAGAGTCGCCCGCTGGTCCCC
>JAAYGH010000132.1 GCA_012727825.1 Trueperella sp. | reverse complement strand
TCCTTCGGCTTCTTCGAGAAGCTCAGCCTTGTTTTCAGGAGCGACGACGTCGGACACGGCGATCGTCACACCCGAGCGGCCACCCCAGTAGAAACCGAGTTCCTTGAGTGCATCGAGCGAGGAGGCAGCGTCCACCTTCGGGTAACGCTCAGCCAGCTCGTTGACGATGTTGCCAAGAACCTTCTTGTCAACAGTGCGATTCACGAATGGGAACGTGGTCGGAAGTGCATCATTGAAGAATGCGCGACCCAGAGTCGTTGAGAGCAGCACATCGTCGCCCTCTTCATAACCCTCCGGGGCCTCCCATCCACGGGGAAGAACGATTTCGTCGGCCTTCCAGCGAATGTGGCAGGGAGCGTTGAGGTGAAGTTCACCAAGGTCGTATGCCATCTCGGCCTCCGCGGGGGAGGTGAAGTAACGGCCTGCGCCAACCTCATCATCACGCTGCGAGGTCAGATGATACAGGCCAATGACCATATCCTGCGACGGAACGGTGACCGGTCGGCCATCAGACGGCTTGAGGATGTTGTTAGCCGAGAGCATGAGAATACGAGCCTCTGCCTGCGCCTCGACCGACAGCGGCAGGTGGACTGCCATCTGATCGCCGTCGAAATCAGCGTTGAACGCGGCACACACGAGCGGGTGAAGGCGAATGGCCTTACCCTCGATGAGCTGCGGCTCGAACGCCTGAATGCCGAGACGGTGGAGCGTCGGTGCACGGTTGAGCAGAACCGGGTGCTCCTGAATGATTTCTTCGAGAACATCGAAGACCTCATCATGCTGACGTTCAATGAGACGCTTGGCTGCCTTAATGTTCTTCGCAAGCTCGAGATCCACGAGGCGTTTTTGCACGAACGGCTTGAAGAGTTCGAGAGCCATGGTCTTGGGAAGACCACACTGATGGAGCTTGAGGGTGGGGCCAATAACAATGACCGAACGGCCAGAGTAATCGACTCGCTTACCCAGAAGGTTCTGACGGAAGCGACCCTGCTTGCCCTTGAGCATGTCCGAGATCGACTTCAGCGGGCGGTTTCCTGCACCCTGAACCGGGCGGCCACGCCGACCGTTGTCGAACAGTGCGTCAACAGCTTCCTGAAGCATCCGCTTCTCGTTGTTCACCATGATCTCCGGAGCGTTCAAATCGAGCATGCGCTGGAGACGATTGTTGCGGTTGATAACTCGACGGTACAGATCGTTCAGATCCGAGGTCGCGAAACGGCCACCATCGAGTTGCACCATCGGACGCAGATCCGGCGGGATCACCGGGAGCGCATCAAGAACCATGGATTCAGGAGCAGTCTTCGAGTGCAAGAACGCGTTGACGACCTTAATGCGCTTGAGCGCGCGGGTCTTGCGCTGAGCCGTACCATTCTCGATCTGGTCGAGAAGAAACTCGTGCTCGGCCTGCAGATCGAACGTACGTAGACGACGCTGGATAGCTTCGGCGCCGCGGTAGGCCCCAAAGTAGTCTCCCCAACGGTTTTCCATTTCGCGGTAAGCAATTTCATCACCCTCGAGGTCACCGACCTTGAGCTTGGTGAACTTATCCCAGATCTCCTCGAGCGACTTGATGTCGTTCTCGTAGCGAGTGCGCACACGGCGGGTATCAGACTGGAGCGAACGCTTTATCTTCGCGATCGACGCAGCGCTCTCGCCTGCGGCCTCCGCTTCAGCTAGCGTTTCTTCCTCTTCCTTCAGGGCAGCTTCGACAGCGACGTCCCGCTCTTGTTCAAGGTTGTCGCGCTCAAGCTCGTACTCGGCCGTGAGCGTGGGCATGTCGTCGTGACGACGCTGCTCATCAACATCGGTGACCATGTAGGCAGCGAAGTAGATGATCTTTTCAAGATCCTTCGGAGCAATATCTAGCAGGTAGCCAAGACGCGACGGAACGCCCTTGAAGTACCAAATGTGAGTGACTGGAGCTGCGAGTTCAATATGCCCCATGCGCTCACGGCGCACCTTGGCACGCGTGACTTCAACGCCACAACGTTCACACACAATGCCCTTGTAACGCGGGCGCTTGTATTTTCCACACGCACATTCCCAGTCACGTGTGGGGCCAAAGATCTGCTCGCCGAAAAGTCCATCCTTTTCCGGCTTGAGCGTACGGTAATTAATCGTTTCAGGCTTGGTGACGGTGCCGTGCGACCATTCGCGCACGTCGTCCGACGTCGCGAGCGCAATCGACAGCTGGTCAAACAGATTGACGTCGAGCAAGATTCCTACTTCCTCAGTTCTTACGCCTTATTGCCATTCGTCGGTGGGCGGCGGGCGCTCGCCACCCCACCGACGGTTAAGTTGTTAGAAGTCTGCGCCAGTCTCGAGGTTTTCGAGGCCGGTGGTGATGCCCGCAGACTGCGGGGAACGGAAGGCGTCTTCGTCCGAGTCCTGGAGCGAGATGGCATTACCACCCGCGTCAAGAGCTTCGACGTTCAGGCATAGCGAGCGCATTTCCTGGACCAGGACCTTAAAGGATTCCGGTAGGCCAGGTTCAGGGACGTTATCTCCCTTGACGATTGCCTCGTAAACCTTGACACGTCCAACCGTGTCGTCAGACTTGATCGTCAGCATTTCCTGGAGAGTATGCGCGGCGCCATATGCTTCGAGCGCCCACACTTCCATCTCGCCGAAACGCTGACCGCCAAACTGTGCTTTACCACCGAGCGGCTGTTGGGTGACCATCGAGTATGGACCCGTGGAGCGCGCGTGGATCTTGTCGTCCACCAAGTGGTGCAGCTTCAGCATGTACATGTAGCCAACCGACACGGGCTTCGGGAACAGATCGCCGGTGCGCCCGTCGAATAGACGTGCCTTACCGGTCTCGTCAATCAAGCGATCGCCGTCACGGTTCAGATTGGTTACACCGAGCAGGCCCTTGAGTTCGTCGGACTGAACGCCATCAAACACAGGAGTTGAAACAGTCCGGTTCGGATCGGCCTTGACCGTATTCTCCGGCAAACGCATAGCCCACTCTTCGCCGGCTTCTCGCGCTTCGGTGGCGTCCCAACCCTGTTTGGCAACCCAGCCGAGATGAAGCTCGAAGACCTGGCCCAGGTTCATACGAGACGGAACACCGAGCGGATTGAGCACAATATCAACCGAGGTGCCATCCTCCATGAACGGCATGTCCTCAACCGGGAGGATACGTGAGATGACGCCCTTGTTTCCGTGGCGGCCCGCCATCTTGTCGCCAATGGCGATCTTGCGGCGTTGGGCAATGTGAACACGAACCGACTGTCGGATATCCGACGGCATCTCATCGTGGTTCTCCTCCGAGAACTCTTTGACGCCGATAACGATGCCCGCCTGGCCGTGTGGCACACGCATGGACGTATCGCGAACTTCCTTGGCCTTTTCACCAAAGATGGCACGTAGTAGACGCTCTTCCGAGGTCAGCTCCGTTTCGCCCTTCGGGGTGATCTTGCCAACGAGGATGTCGCCAGCCGTGACCTCGGCACCAACGCGAATGATTCCACGTTCGTCGAGGTGGGCAAGCATCTCTTCGGACACGTTCGGGATATCGCGCGTGATCTCTTCCGGACCAAGCTTGGTATCGCGAGCATCCACCTCGTGTTCTTCAATGTGGATCGAGGTCAACATATCCGCAGATTGGCAACGCTGCGAGAGGATGATGGCATCCTCAAAGTTGTAGCCGTTCCACGCCATAAAAGCCACGAGCAGATTCTGGCCGAGAGCAAGCTCGCCATCTTCTGTTGCCGGGCCGTCAGCGATCAACGAGCCAACCTCGAGGCGGTCGCCTTCGCTCACCATGACCTTTTGGTTCGTCGAGTTACCCGGATTCGAGCGCTCGAACTTCGCGAGGCGGTAGGTGCGGTACGTTCCGTCATCCTGTTCCACCGTCACGTGATCAGCGTCAACTTCGGTCACTACGCCGGAAGCCTCGGCTACCAGCACGTCACCGGCGTCCACTGCTGCGCGGGTTTCGATGCCCGTACCGACAAGCGGTGCAGCAGGCTTGATGAGAGGCACGGCCTGACGCTGCATGTTTGCACCCATGAGGGCGCGGTTGGCGTCGTCGTGCTCAAGGAACGGAATGGCTGCGGTGCCGACAGAAACCATCTGACGTGCAGAGACGTCCATGTAGTCGACTTCGTTAGCCGGAATCAGTGCCGGCTCGCCACCCGGGAGGCGAACAAGAACCTCGTCCTCCGTAAAGTTGCCATCTTCGTCCATCGGAGCTGCTGCCTGAGCGATCGTGTAGCGATCCTCATCGGCTGCGTCGAGGTAATCAAACTGCACGCTTACGCGACCGTTATCAACCTTGCGGTAGGGCGTCTCAATGAAACCGAACGAGTTGACGCGACCATAGGTTGCGAGCGAGCCGATCAGACCAATGTTCGGGCCTTCTGGCGTCTCAATCGGGCACATGCGGCCGTAGTGCGACGGGTGAACGTCTCGAACTTCCATCGAGGCGCGATCACGTGACAGGCCACCGGGGCCAAGCGCCGAAAGACGACGCTTGTGGGTCAGACCAGCGAGGGGATTATTTTGATCCATGAACTGCGACAGCTGCGACGTTCCGAAGAACTCCTTGATCGCTGCCACAATCGGACGAATATTAATCAGTGACGACGGCGTGATGGCTTCAGCATCCTGGGTCGTCATACGCTCGCGGACCATGCGGTCAAGGCGGGCAAGACCGGTACGCACCTGATTTTGGATCAGTTCACCAACAGCGCGGATACGGCGATTACCGAAGTGATCGATGTCGTCATCTTCAACGACGACGGTGTGTCCGCCGTCGATCGTCGTCGTCTCCTTTTCCCCCGCATGCAAAGCGAGGAGATAGCGAATAGTCGCCGTGATGTCGTTCAAGGTTAGCTGACGATCGTCAATCTCATCGGGCAGACCGAGCTTCTTGTTGACCTTGTAACGGCCAACCTTTGCAAGGTCGTAACGCTTGGCGTTGAGGTAGAAGTTGTTGAGCAGCGTGCGGCCTGCTTCGGCCGTTGGCGGCTCCCCCGGACGGAGCTTGCGGTACAGATCCTGGAGGGACTCCTCCTGGGTATGCACGGCATCCTTGTCGAGGGTGTCAAGCAGGATTGGGTAGTCGGCGAACTCCTCGCGGATTTCGGACTCAGTCATACCAAGGGCCTTGAGGAAAACCGTGACCGACTGTTTACGCTTGCGGTCCACGCGAACGCCCACCATGTCGCGCTTATCGATTTCGAACTCGAGCCACGCACCACGCGACGGAATGATCTTCACGTTGTAGATCAGCTTATCCGAGGTCTTGTCGGCCGATTCGTCGAAGTACACCCCTGGCGAACGCACCATCTGGGAGACAACAACACGTTCGGTGCCGTTGATGATGAACGTACCCTGGGGGGTCATCAGCGGGAAGTCGCCAATAAAGGTGGTCTGTGACTTAATCTCGCCAGTTTCGTAGTTCTGGAACTCGGCCGTCACGTAAAGGGAGGAAGAGTAGGTGAGATCCTTGTCTTTACACTCGGCGATTGACGCCTTTTCGCCTTCGAGGTGGGGGTTCGACAGAACCAGTCCCATCGTCTCGGCGGTATTTTGGATGGGTGAAACCTCGTCAAAAATCTCTTCGAGGCCTGACTTCTCTCCCGGAGCGGCGTTTTCACGCCATTCATCCGAGCCGATCAGCCATCCATACGAGGAGGTCTGAAGTCCAAGAAGATCTGGAACCGGCAGCGGTTCCTCGATTTTCGCGAACGACACGCGATCGGAGGTCAGTTTGCCGTTAACAACGGTAGTTCTAGAGGTGCGCGAAGCAGCCAAAGGGCGATCCTTCCCTATTATCTGGTTATACCAGCGCGATGATCTCATCTGCGGAAACGCCAAAGTTTGGGAAGACCAGGTGCCTTATCCGAGCAAACTTGGGTACGACAAATGAGGGTTCGCGCAAGTTTCTAATTTACTCGTCAGGCGTGGAGAAGTCTAGCCCCGTCCATGTGGAAGGGGTCACGACACCAGATAACATTCGCGATCCTCGAATCACCTCAGCGGGTGTGTAGCTACTTGAGGGTTCCTCGATACACGAAGCATTTTTCGTAGAACACCTGCCAGGCCCGTGAGCCTTCTCAGAGGTTCTACCGAAAACTTTCCCACATTGTGCCACGCTTTGCAAGCAACTCGCCCGCCACCCGAGTGTTGAGCTACTCCGCTTTGGAGCACTGCAATGCTCCATGGGTGCAGACGTGAGAATCCCCCGGGTGCACAGTGTGGAACAGTGCTTCCCGGGGGATTCTTCTCAACCGCTGGTGATTCACCAACAAGTTTATGCGCGGCTTAGGCCGCAAGGATTACTTGATCTCGACGGTTGCGCCGGCTTCCTCAAGCTTAGCCTTGGCATCGTCAGCTGCGTCCTTTGCGACGGCCTCGAGGATCGCCTTCGGAGCCTCGTCAACAAGACCCTTGGATTCCTTCAGGCCGAGACCCGTGAGATCCTTGACAACCTTGATGACAGCAATCTTGGTTCCGCCGACTTCAGTAAGGACGACGTCGAATTCCGTCTTCTCTTCCTCAGCTTCGCCTGCATCGCCGCCACCAGCGGGAGCGCCGGCTGGGACTGCAACTGGAGCTGCAGCTTCGACGTCGAATTCTTCCTCAAACTTCTTCACGAAGTCGTTAAGCTCAACGAGGGTGAGCTCCTTGAACGCTTCAATAAGCTCTTCAGCAGTGAGCTTGGCCATGATAGACCTTCCTTCCTTTGCCTACTTGCGAGGCAGCTACCTCTTTCGAGGTGATTAACATTGTGTGGGTGCTACTTAACTTAAGCAGCGGTTTCCTGCTTCGCACGCAGGGCGTCAACGGTACGAACAGTCTTCGTGGCGGGTGCCTTGAAGACGAATGCAGCCTTAACCAGCGAAGCCTTGAGGGCTCCTGCTGCCTTCGCGAGGAGGACTTCGCGCGATTCGAGGTCTGCGAGTACCTTGACGCCATCGGCGTCAAGTCGCGAACCTTCCACCACGCCGGCCTTAACGACAAGTTTGTCGTTACCTTTTGCGAAGTTCTTGAGGGTCTTAGCCGCGGAAGCGACGTCACCGGTGACGAAAGCGAGAGCGGTCGGGCCCGTGAGGTCATCTGCGATGTCCTCGAGTCCAGCCTCTTGCGCTGCGATGCGGGCGAGCGTGTTCTTAGCGACGTGATAGCGCACTTCAGCACCAAGCTCGCGGCGCAGAGATTTCATCTGCTCCACGGTCAGGCCGCGGTACTCAGTCAGCAGAACAGCATCCGCCTGCCGGAATGATTCCGTCAGGGTCGCAATCTCAGCCTGCTTCTCGGTCCTTTTCATGGGACCTCCTTCCGATGTTTTGCCACAGTCTTCCAAGCAATAAAAAACCTCGCGCACGCAGGCACGAGGTCCACAATCACGATTTGCCAGTGGCTAGCCGTAAAAGATTCTCTTGTCACACCTGCGCGGGCTTCGATTGCTCGAAATCATCTCCGAAGAGACCTGCGGTCTTGGGCAAGCTCAACATTAACGGCACCAGCCCCCAAGTTTCAAGGAGCGCGCAGCCAACGTGCTCGAGATAACAACAACGAAGATCGCGCTCGCCGGCTACTCATCCAGTTCGTTGCGGATACGATGAAAAAGCATGTCGAGGGCCACGAGATTCCGTCCGCCTTCGGGCACAATAATGTCAGCTTTGCGCTTGGAGGGCGCAACGTGTAACTCGTGCATGGGTTTCACAGTCGAGAGGTATTGAGCCTCGACAGATTCAATGGACCTGCCACGCTCCACAACGTCCCGCTTCACGCGCCGCAAAATACGCACATCGGCGTCGGTGTCAACGAAGATCTTGACATCAAAAAGGTCGCAGAGGCGCTGCTCGACAAACAGGACGATCCCCTCGACCAAGATCACCGGCGCCGACTCAATACGCATCGTTTCCGTCGATCG
>JAAYGH010000131.1 GCA_012727825.1 Trueperella sp. | reverse complement strand
TCGCGTCCAATGCCCGCGTCACCAGCCGCCGCCAGCCGTCGATGATCACCTCGGCTGTCTTGGATTCTTCGCCGGAGGGCACCACGTACGCCGCCACCGGGATATCTGCGATCGTCAACGCGGTGATAATTGGCTGGGCGTAGCGGCGCACGTCCTCACTGAAGACGACGAGGCTCGTCGCTCTCGTACAAGCTAACCGAACCACTTCGTTGACAAGGTCGTGACCAATGACGACGTCGTACGGCACATCGCCTCTCACGGGGATTCGGGCATAAGAACTGTTCAAATGGTCCACCACTTCATCGACGACGCGTGCCACCGGGCGCGCGTCAGAAAGAACAACGTAACTGGCTACGCTGTGATAAATCGTTGATCGTTCGCGGCGCAGCCGCTGGATTCCCTGACTTGGATTATTTTGGAGTAGCGGGCGCACAGTCCGAGATCGGCTTACTCGACGCGTCAGTTCCTCATCAGTCGCTTCAATGAGAACCACGTGCTGGTCCGCCAACATGTGGCGGGTGCGCTCATGCAGAACAGCCCCTCCACCCAAGGCAAGCACACCGTCGAATTCGTTGATTGCCCACTCGATGGCGTCGGCCTCCGCCTCACGAAAACCTCGCTCGCCCAGTGTTGCAAAAATGTCTTCGACACTTTTGCCTTCGCGTTTGACGATGAGGTCATCGGAGTCTTTAAAGCCTAGACCCATGGTTCGTGCGACCCTACGCCCGACCGTAGATTTGCCCGCACCGGGCATTCCGATAAATATTGCGCGCGGTGCCATTACTTTCGCACCTCGGGGAGCGCCTCCCACCACCCCTGAATGTTGCGCTGAATTTCTGCCAGAGAGTCTCCGCCGAATTTCTCGACGAGCACCTCGGCCAACACAATGGCGACCATCGCCTCCGCGATCACTGCCCCAGGAACGACCGCCGTAGTGTCCGAACGCTGATGAAGTGCGGTGGTTTCTTCCCCAGTAGCCGTGTCGATGGTTCGAAGCGAGCGCGGAACGGTTGAAATTGGCTTGTAGGCAACGCGGGCGACAACTGGTTCACCATTCGACATTCCACCCTCAATACCGCCGGCACGGTTGGTCTCACGCGCAATCGAACCACCATTGCGACTGATCTCATCGTGGGCAGCTGAGCCACGGCGACGCGCCGTTTCGAAGCCGTCGCCGATCTCCACACCCTTGACTGCCTGAACCGACATGAGCGCGCCGGCTAGGCGGGCATCGAGCCTATCTGAGCCACGCACGTAGGTGCCGAGTCCCTGAGGGACATTCCAAGCGACGACTTCTACGACCCCACCGAGCGTATCGGCATCGGCCTTTGCCGCATCGACCTCTGCACGAAACGCGTCAGCAAGTTCGGTATTCAGTTGGCGCACGTCCGACTTATCGAGTGCATCCGAATCGCTGGGTTGTGGGAGCGCAAGTTCGACTGGACGATCCACGGATCCTACACCCACAACTTGCGAGACGATCTCAATTCCCGCAGCCTGGCGGAGCAGTTGTTTAGCGAGCTCACCGACGGCCACTCGGGCCGCGGTTTCACGTGCAGAAGCACGCTCCAAAACCTCTCGGGCCGAGTCAAAACCGTATTTGTTCATGCCGACGAGGTCTGCGTGACCCGGACGCGGACGGGTGAGTGCCTTATTTCGAGATACCTCGCGTTCGTCGCCTGTCCCGGCGTCGACGAGCAATGACTCCAATGGGACAGGGTCAGGGCTCATGACGACTTCCCATTTGGGCCATTCGGAATTTCCGATTTCGAGCGCAATAGGAGATCCGAGCGTGCGGCCGTGACGGAGTCCGGAAAGGATTGTCAGGGTGTCTTGTTCAAACTTTTGGCGGGTTCCTCGTCCGTATCCCAGCCGACGCCGCCACAGCGCGTGCTTGATGTCCGCGCTCGTAATTTCAACGCCTGCGGGCATTCCTTCTAACAGTGCGATAAGCGCTCGCCCGTGCGACTCTCCTGCTGTACTCCACCGAATCATGCTTCCATTGTGCCAGTTTCGGTAGGTAGGTGCGCGATCAGGTCAGCCGGTGAGTGCCCAAGCGATCCACGAACCCGCCACAAGCCACGGTCCTAAGGGGTGGCGGTCCCGGAG
>JAAYGH010000130.1 GCA_012727825.1 Trueperella sp. | reverse complement strand
GTACTGGAAGGACTCCACACCTTCAGGTGAGGCGAAGGCAAAGTTGCCGACCTCGTCCTGGAACTGCGCACCGTTGGCGGTAAGGAAGGGGTTGTAGATGGCCTGGAGGTTGGCCTGCGAGTTAAAGCCATATACCTCGACGTTGTTCGGATCGAAGTCTGCCGAATCGGCCGTGTTGCCATCCGCATCCACGGTCAGTGCCTGGGCTGCAGGCAGGAGCGTATCGTCGTCGCCGCCCCACTGGAGGCCGCTCACGTCGATGCCGGCTTCTTCAACCATGTCAACGTTGTAGAACAGGGCGATTGAGTCCCAGATCTGCGGAACACCCCACAGGGCGTCGTCGCGAGTGTAGAGATCGACGACTGACTGCTGCCACTCATCATGGTCATCACCGAGTTCTTCGGTGATGTTAATGAGATTGCCGTTGTCCGCATACAGCGCGAAGTTTGACGAGTTGACCCAGTAGATGTCGGCCATGTCGCCGGACGAGACGTCGAGCGGGAGCTGATCCCAGTAGTCGCCCCACGGGACAAGCTCAATTTCAACCTTGATGTCAGAATTCTGTGCTTCAAACTCGGCAAAAGATTCTGCGTATGCCGGCTCTGCGGTGTCGTCCCAGAGTCGGAAGGTGACGGTGACTTTGTCGCCGTCGTCGGTGGTGTCGGTAGTGGCGGTGGTGTCGCCGTCGCCGGAATCGCCGTCATCCGCGCTGGGCGAGCATGCTGCGAGCACGAGGCCGAGCGTGCCGATCAACGCACCAGCGGTGAGAATTGATCTCTTCATGTGATCTCCTTGAATTTTCAATTTAAAAACTGCGAGGCGTGCAACCGCCAACCAGGTCAGGCTACCAGTCACAGCCGATTGAAATGTTAACAACCAAGTTAATCTCACAAAACGAACTGTGATTATCCACCCGTATCTTCGGCGACTCAACTCTCGCGGGCCACCTGAATCCGTGCGGGCTCGTGAACGTTCCGCTACTTCAGCCCAGTGATGCCGATCGAGCGCACGATCTGCTTGTTAAAGATGATGAACAAAATGAGCAGCGGCAGGATTGAGAGAGTGGTGGCAGCCATGACGAGGGTCCAGTTCGCCGAATATTGAGACTGCAGACTGGCCGTGGCTACCGTCAGCACGTTCCATTCCTTGCGTGGCGCGATGATCGACGGCCACAGGAAGTTATTCCACTGACTGACCACTGTGATGAGCAGGAGAGTCACAAGAATCGGACGATTCATTGGAAGAACGATTGACCACAGCTGGCGCCAGAAGCCCGCGCCATCGAGTTCGGCAGCATCAAGGATGTCCTGAGGAACCGACTTGAAGTTTTGCCTCAGCAAGAAGATTGCGTACGGCGAGCCGAGCATAAACGGCACCACGATGCCGGCAAAGGTATTGCGTAGCCCCCATTGGGACATCATCGTGAACAGCGGAATCATCGTGACGATCGCAGGAATCATCATGGTGGCGATGTAGGCCCAAAACAGCACGTCACGCCCGGGGAATTCCAGCCGTGCGAATGCATATGCCGCCAAGATTGATGAGACAAACTGGCCGACCACCATCACGAGGACGACCTGCAGCGTGACCACCAAGGGCACGAGGAAGTCGTGGTCGGTGAACAGACGCACATAATTGTCGAACGTAATTTCCTGCGGCACCGACAGTGATCCGTTGAGCAGTAAGTCTCGTTCAGTGCGCAGTGAGGTGATGATCGAGAAGAGGAGCGGCAACACCGTGATGAGGGCACCCGCGACGAGGATGGCGTATGTGAGCAGGATTGACCACAGTGAATTCTTTTTGCGCAGGCGCTTGGCTGGAACGGTCTCAACCTTCCAGGCGTCGGTCGCTCCGGTTGCGTCGGTGGCGTCAGTTCGCGTGTCGATACTCATGGCTAACTCATGTCGTAGGTCATGCGCGAGGAGAAATAGCGCTGCTGTACAAGGGTCACGACCACGATCAGGACCATGAGGAACACGGCCATCGCGGCGGCGTCGCCAATCTGGTGGGATGTAAAGGCGGCATTGTAGATACGGGCGGCGATCAGATCGGTGGTGCCTCCGGGGTAACCGGGATTGCCGTCGGTCAAACCGTAGACGAGATCAAATACCTGGAACGACGCGATGAGCGACGTGACGGTCACGAAGAACGTGGTGGGCCGAATGAGTGGCAACGTGATCGACCAGAGCCTGCGTACCGGGCCTGCGCCATCGAGTTCGGCCGCCTCATACAAATCTTTGGGAATTGACTGCAGGGCAGCCAAGAAAAACAGCGATATGTAGCCGATGTTTTGCCAGATATAGACCAGAGCGACGACGGGCAGGGCCGTCGTCGTATCTGCAAGCCACGCCGTGCGGGTGCCGAACACTTCGTTAATGAGCCCAGACGGCGCAAGTAGCCATGACCATACGATGCCAAGCGCGAGCGGGGCTGCGACCCACGGGATCACATACATGATCTGTAGGACGCCCGAGCCTGGGAGCTTCCGGTTCAGCCCGAGCGCAATGAATAGGCCAGTGATGATGGCGCCGGGGATAGCGATGAGGGAAAACTTGATTGTGACCCACACCGAATTCCAGAACCCCGGCGAGTCGAACATGTTTTCGTAGTTGTCAAAACCTACGAACACCGGATCTGAAATGAGGTTCCAGCGCAGCAGAGAAATGATGATGACGAGCACGATCGGGACCATGAGGAAGACGCCCACGCCGATCAACGACGGAATGAGCATAGAAAAAGCCGTAACCGCTTCTTTTCGTTTGCGAGCGCTACGACCTGGCCGGTTCACTTCCGGAGCCTTATCTGCGCGCGCTGCATGCGTGGCCGCACTCGCAACTGGCTCCACCGGGGCCTGAGTCATGTGATTACCTCCCCTGTCCGTACATTACGCCAAGTGATGAGGTACTTTCCTGTGAAGTTCGGCGAACAGATTCCGCAGGATGTCCGGCCACGTGCTCGGCGGTGCCGCGACATCTGGTGGCCGTTCGGACACGAGCCTTGCCAGAGGGCTTCGGGAGCGGGCCAACTGGGATCAATGCGGGTCTTTCCGTCCCCGCCGATGGCAAGGCAGATTCGGCGCCAGTGGGCGTCGTGGCCGTGGCCCGGACCAGCGAGGGCGTGGGCAATCTCATGGAGTGCCAACGTGCGTACCTGATCGGACGAGTACAGCTCGACGTGAGCGCGCGAGAGCGAGATCTGTTTGCGATTCACACTCGCGCTTCCGGCACGCCGCTTGGCGCGATCCAACACGAGCGTCCAATCGGTCAGGCCGTTGGCATCCATGAGGTCGCGCACCATCGCAAGAGCTAGGTCCACATTCACGCCCCTGATCATAGGCGCCCGCGCGTCGAACCTAAATTGATTTCCACACCCGTGCGGGTACGTTTATTACATGATGCACACGTTGGAGGATGACCATAGTGGCACGGTCCACGAAACTGACATTGTGGTTATTGGTGCCGGCCAAGCGGGACTAGTGGCAGCACGCGAGCTGCAGCGCCGGGGGATATCGGGATATGCGCCGACATCCGTGCCCGCCGACGAGGACGACCACCTATCCTTCGTCGTTCTTGATGCCGAAGAGGGGCCTGGTGGCGCGTGGAGGCACCGCTGGCATGGGTTGACGATGGCAACGGTGAACATGATCGCCGACCTGCCCGGAATGGCCTCGCCGCCGCAGACCGGCAACGAACGTTCCCACGACTTCATCCCCACGTACTTTGGCGACTACGAAGACGAATTCGACCTGCCGATCATGCGGCCGGTTAAGGTCCACAAGGTCGAGGACGAGGGCGATGGCTTTTTGCTCACGACGTCGGTGGGGCAGTTTCGTGCGAGGGCTCTGCTCAATTGCACGGGTACGTGGGAGGCTCCTTTCATCCCGTGGTATCCCGGCCAGGAAACCTTCCGCGGCATTCAGGTCCACACCCACGACTACAAGCAGCCGGACCAGTTCTGGCGC
>JAAYGH010000129.1 GCA_012727825.1 Trueperella sp. | reverse complement strand
GGTCAGAGCACACGCCGTCGATGAGCACGCGGCGGCCGTCGCCCAGATGCGCGCCAACATCGACGCCGAAGAAGAAGAGCGGGCCGCCGCACGCCGGGCACGCAATCGCACCGCCTACGCTCCGGCACCGGTCTCGATGATCGACGCCGAGACTTCCCCGAAGGCGCGCAAGTCGCACCCGGTCGGCCGCAAGCTCGCGCAGGATCATGGCCTGAACTTCTTCTAGCGGCTGCGTGTGGTGCGCTCTCCGGAGCGCACCTAGCGGAACTGCTAGAACGACGAAAGATGAGACATGACGCAGACTACGCGAGGAATCAGCCTGGAGCTTGCCCGGGACATGGCGCTGACTGAGATGCGTAACCACGGGATCACCGGGTGGAGTTTCAAGTTCGACAACGCCAAACGTCGGTGCGGAAGCACGCAGTACGGAAAGAAGACGATCACGCTCTCACGGCCGTACGTGCTGATGAACTCCGAGAAAGAAGTGCTCGAAACGATCTTGCACGAAATCGCGCACGTCATCGCCGGTCCCGGAGCCGGGCACGGGCCGCAGTGGCAGAAGGCGGCGCGAGCCGTGGGTGCAAGCCCTGTTCGATGTGCCGGGCCAGAAGTCAACCTTCCCAAGCCCAAATGGCGGCTTGTGTGTGCGAACAGCCACGTCATCGGCCACCGGCACCGCCGCAGCAAGTCGATGACCGATTCCTACAGGTGCCGGTGCGGCGGGGCCCTCAAATATATTTTGAATGAATAGGCACCCCCGGTTGTGCTCCTCTGCGGACCATGCTATTATATAAATCAGAACGACGACAACGACGAAAGGACAGTCAAATGGCCTCTTACACCGAGTGGACCGAGACCAGCGCCGCCTACCAGGCATACCTCGCCGCCTCCGAGCGCTGCGCCAAGGCGTTCGACACGGCCGTCGACGAGTCGTCGTACCTCGCGCCGACCACGGCTGTCGACCTCACGCCGGAGTACGCGGCCTCCGATGACCGATTCCCCGCTACCGGGTGGATGGTCGAAAAGGAGACCGGCGTCGATGAGTACACCATTGTCAACCTCGTCAGGCGCGGTCTTATCCTGTGCGGTGTGAAGCGCTCGCAGCTTGTACCCGTGGCGATCTAATGCACGAAACGTGCATCGATTGCGGAAAGATGTGGGGCGTTGTCACAACGCCCCGCGCGGGAATCCGTTGCACGCCTTGTGCGCGTGCACGGCCCGACCGAGACCCGCTACGTTACTGGGAAGCACGCATATGGAGTGATAACGGGTGGTCGCGGTTCCGGTACAAGTCGGCTGCGTGGTGGGACAACATCACCACGTTGCAAGACCTTGAATACGCCGTCAAGCGCGCCGAGAAGTTGGAGGCCGACCACGGCTAGGGGGACACCCCGGCGCGAGAGTGCCGAGGTTTTATGTTAGAGTTGCAGGTACAAGACGAACGACGAAAGGACCGATATGATTCCCGGACAGAAGAACGAGAAGATGAAGAGCGTCAAGGACGTCAACGGCAAGGAGATCAAGGTCGGCGACAAGGTCCGCCACACTGCGTACGGTCGAGACGCGGTC
>JAAYGH010000128.1 GCA_012727825.1 Trueperella sp. | reverse complement strand
GAGTTGAGTGTAGAATTGCTCGAAATTTCAACCGGAGATCACGCACACATCATGAACATCGAGCAAGTCGCGAAGTGCCGCAGCCATTTGTGGCGGAAGCGGGGACTTCGATGGCGCAAGAGTATCGTCGAGATCGAAAGCGAGGAGAGTGCGAGTCATGGATTTATTTGGCGTTCCTGTCTGCGTTCTTCACAAAGAACTCCAAGAAAACACGTGACGCTCCGATAACAAAGATTCCGATGGCGGTTTGCGCAAGGAAGTCGAAGAAGTACTCGAACTTGACCATGGTGCTCACGTAGTCCTGCGTCAACATGGTGATAAAGGAAAAGAAGCCGAGAACGATGATCGCAACGCCAACGATGATCGCGAGAAGATGCACAATGCGCGCAATGCTCGGGGTGAAGACTCGCGTGAAATCGGTGGAGAAGATCGAACCGAAACCACCGCCGGAATTCTGCTGGCCGAATGCCGGCTGCTGACCAAACTGTCCACCGAAACCTTGCTGGCCTTGAACTCGCTGGTCATACTGCGGGCCACCGCCCTGCCCGAATCCTTGCGCGCCGGAGCCGCCCTGACCTGGCTGAGCCTGCCCTGGCTGGCTTGTACCGTAACGGGGGTCAGGCTGTCCAAAGGACTGTGAACCGTATGCGGTCTGGTGCTGACCGGAAGCGAACTGAGCGTCGGGTCCACCCTGTTGGCGGAAGGCCTGACGACCGGCGGACTGCGGACCGTAAGTGTTCTGGCCGGGTGCGGGGACATCGGCGCCGTGAACGGCCGGACGCTGAGCGTCGTTCCCGTGGTCTTCGGGCTTTTTCTGACTGTCCTGCGAGGTGTTCTCTGGTGTAGACATCGATGGTTCCTTAGCTCGATAGCAGGTGACGGGTTTATTATCGCACTCCCGATTCTCATTTCCAATATTCATCTGCATTGGCTCAGTCCGTGGATGCCACGTCCTGACGGCTGACCGAAGACTGGTTGGCCCAAACTCACCCTGTCCACATGCGGTCCACCGATTCGGGAAGATTCGACTGATTAAGTAAAGTTGCTTTCATGGAAGAAACCAACGCCAGTTCGACTGTCTCCGCGCACAGTGGCAAGCCGAGTATTCAGCAAGACCAGCGCGGACGTTACTCCTCGCCCGTACCACCCGCCCTACGTACAGCCGCAGGGTGGTCGTGGCGCATCATCGTCATCTCAGTGCTTGCCATTGCGATTGGCTGGTTCTTGATCCAGTTCTCGACGATCATCATTGCGCTCATGATCGCTCTGCTCCTTGCGGTGGTCTTGGAGCCCCTATCAGCGCAGCTACAAAACCGCTGGGGATGGCCGCCAGCTGCCGCGGCCGCATTCGCTCTCATTGGCCTCATCCTCGTCATCGCCAGCCTCCTGGCTGGAGCTGGCACCGGCATCGTTGCAGGCTTTTCGGACCTCACCGACCAAGTAGCAGAAGGCATTACGTCCCTTATCGAGATAGTGAGCCAGCAGTTCCCTGACCTGCAATCCACCCTGAACGATGCGTGGGCTGATGCTCAGAACACTATTCGCGACAACTCGTCGTCAATCCTTGGCGGCGTGGCTTCCGTGGGCTCTACGGTCACCTCTTTCTTCACGGGCCTCGTGCTGACGTTCTTCGCGCTGTTCTTCTTCCTCAAGGACGGGCGGCGCCTGTGGCACTGGATGGTCAGGCTCTCCCCGACTTCCCAGCAGACCCGCGTGAACGAAGCGGGCATTCGCGCGTGGATGACCATCGGGAACTATACCCGCACTCAGGCGATTGTCGCGGCTGTGGACGCGATTGGCATCGCCGGCGTCGCGATGTTGCTCAAGACCCCACTGAGTCTTGCGTTCCCGATCGCCGTGGTCGTCTTCCTCTTTGCGTTTATCCCGATCGTTGGCGCATTCCTTTCGGGATTCCTCGCTGTAATTATCGTGCTGGTCAACACCCAGTCGATCCCTATGGCGCTTCTCATGCTTCTGGGCGTCGTTATCGTCCAGCAAGTCGAAGGTAATGTGCTCCAGCCAGTCCTTCAGGGCAATGCACTCAACATGCACGCTCTTGCGATCGTCATTTTCGTCACTGGCGGCTCCGCAGTTGCCGGTATATTCGGCGCGCTGTTCGCAGTGCCGATCGCGGCCGCCATCAACACGGCCATTCTGTACTTCCAGGGACACGACACCTATCCCTATCTCGATCGCATGGAAAACCGTTCCGGTGGCCCTCCGCAAGATTTTGAGGTCTACAAGGAGGAGCACTGGAAGCATTTCGACGAAAACGTCGCCCAGCACCTGGCTCCCAAGGAACGTCGAGCTGAAGCCAAGCGCGCCCGCAAGGCAGCCCGCCTCCATAATAAGAAGGGCATCCCTCTCGACGAAGCAAAGGCCGACGTGGACGCAAAGGCGCTCGCTGACGGCGACATCGACCCTGCCCTTGAACTCGACAGCGCTCCGCCGACCGACGAGTGATACTGCAGACCGCCGTCGTCATTTCGCGGCGAGCCCTGATTTCAGTCATAATGTAAGAAATCTGAATTCTTAAGCGAGGAGATCATCCATGGCAACACCACACATCGCTGCCGAAAAGGGCGATTTCGCACCGGCAGTTCTTATGCCTGGCGATCCTAAACGCGCCGAGCGCATGGCCGAGCTACTGATGCCCGATGCGAAGGTCGTGTCTGACGTGCGTGGCATTAAAGCATTCACGGGAACGGTCGATGGCAAACCGCTGTCGATCATGGCCTCCGGTATGGGTCAGCCAACCCTCGGCATTTATGTGACGGAGCTGTTTACGGAGTTCGACGTCGAGCGCGTCATTCGCGTGGGCACCTGCGGCGGACTATCTGACAAGGTGAAGATTGGCGACGTCGTTATTGCCAACGGCGCGCACTACGAGGGCATCATCAACACCCACCTCATCCCGCAGACCCACTTCTCCGCCGTCGCTTCTCACAACCTCGTACAAGCAGCTTTTGAGGCAGCGGGTGGGGATCCAAGCGTCGTCGTCGCTCCTGTGATTTCGCGTGATCGCTTCTACAATGTTCCGCCAGAAGTTGATGAAGCTGCAGCACGCGTGGGCACGGCAGGTGCGGAGATGGAGGCAGGCGCACTTTACGGACTCGCGGCGCTGCACGGCAAGGAAGCCCTTGCCGTCCTGACAGTTTCGGACCACATCACGGTGAAATCGGTCGACATGACCGCTGAAGAACGAGAAACCAATTTCCAAAGCGCACTCAAGCTCGCGGTGGCTGCCGCTCTTTCGTGATGGCCGCCCTGACACCCTCGAGTGAGGACTACGTCAAGACCATATGGTCCATCTCCGAATGGAATGGTCTTGAAGTAGTACCAACCGAGCTTGCCCGGCGCATGGACCTCAGCCCATCGACGGTGACCGAAGCTGTGAAAAAACTTGCACGCCAAGGCTTGGTGGACCATAAGCGCTACGGTCCTATCCGCCTGACAGCAAAAGGGCACCACGAGGCGCTCCGTATGGTCCGTAAGCACCGACTGATCGAAACGTTTCTCTACAAACACCTCGGGTATTCGTGGGAGGCGTTGCATGACGAGGCGGAGGCCCTGGAACATGCCGTGTCGGATCGTTTCATCACGGCCATCGACGAACTACTCGGCCGTCCAATGCGCGATCCGCACGGTGATCCCATCCCGCGCGAGGATGGATCGATGCCCGAGATAAATGTGTACCCCTTGACTGACGTTGAGCCGGGTTCGACAGTGGTCGTCTCTCAAGTCGACGACGATAATCCAGACGTACTTGTTTACTTGGGCGACCTGGGCGTCAAACCAGGTGCGTCAGGAACCGTGGCGTCCCAAGCGACCGGGCTTGGGCTGACCAATGTGGAGATAAACGGACGTGAGATTGCGCTTCCCCTCCCTGTTGCGCGGCGGGTCCGGGTGACCACCAAGTAGCGGCAAAAATTCCACGGTGGGCGTGACGTGGACCGGGCCCATCGCGACGATCTTCGAGGAGAGCACCCAGCCCATCTTGGGCTTGCGCCACGGATATTTCTTCTGATTAAACACTTCAATTTCCATACTTTCAGCATCGCATGAGCCTCCGACAGGAATTCGCGCATGACCTATGCTTAGGTGAACATTCTGCCCCATCGGGCAACCGCATCTTCGCGGGAACAGGTCGAAAGGTAACGCCTCGTGGCAAAACTGTACTTCCGCTATGGCACGATGAACTCCGGCAAAACTGCCGGTCTTCT
>JAAYGH010000127.1 GCA_012727825.1 Trueperella sp. | reverse complement strand
CTTTGGGTGTAGGCGTTGCCGCCGAACTTCCACACAACCCTGTGCGTGTACGCGCTGTTGAAGGCAGTGATGTTCAGCGTCGCTGTGCTGCCCGCCGCCACCGTCCCCGGCGGCGTTCCGTTGCTCTGGAGGTACTCGTAGGTGAAGGTCAATTCGGCCTTCTCAACGGCCAGGTAGTCGTAGCAGTAGCCCCCGGAGTATGTGCCGCGCGTGGTGGGCACGTACAGAATCAGGATTTTCCCGCCGCCCGCGAAGAAGCTCACGAGCTTCGTGAACATGGCGGCATTGGAACTGCCGCTGAATATGACCGTCTTTTTCGAAGTGTGCGCGTCCTCTACCGATACAGCCCCGATGGAGCTTCCTCGCATCGAGGCGATGGAGCCTGTGATGGTATCCTTCGCGCCCTCGTAGAACGTCACGTTCTTTCTGCTGCTGCCGCCCGCCGCGCCGAAGGTCAGCTTCATCCTGATTTCCGAGATGGCGATGTTCCCATATGGCAGGCCGGAAAGCCCCGAGAAGAGCATCGCGCCCTCGTAGCGTGTGCCCGAATAGACGCCCTGCCGCGCCTTATCCGATGTCCACGAACTGCCGCTCGCGTATTTCAGCGCGTCGGCGGTGATGGTCGTCGTCGGCATGAATCTTCCCTCCCTATGTGCGCCACTTGAAGCCGACGCCGGTCGGCGTGGTCACGATATCCAGATACCCGTTGGCGTTGGTGCCGATGGAGATGCGCTCGATCACCTCCAGCTGCGTGACAAACAGTTTGTTGTCGGAAAAATAGGCGACCTCGAAGCTGCCCTGTATGAAGGCCAGCCGCGTGTTGGTGAGCCGCATCTTGATCTGGGATTCGCTCGCCCACATGTCGAGATAGGGCGTCCCGTTGTCGTCGCCGAACTCGAAGTGCGAGAAGATCTCGGCGATGCTGCCCTCCGCCGCCGTAAGGCGGGTAAAGGTCAGCTGCAAGCTCGAATCCTGCTGATCCAGATCGCTTCGGACGAGATCGACACGGTCGAGCAGTGCCAGAAAATCTTCCACATTTGCAAACTGATCCGACAGCCCCATCTCGTCGATGAGCGCTTGGACGCGCTCGACAAACCCCTCATCCAGGCGGTCAATGGTGTCGCCCATATCGCCGAACCGCGCTTCATGATCCTGCGGAGAGGCTCGCCAGCTCGTGGCAACGTCGCCTTCCTCAAGCTGTGCCCTGTTGAACGTGACGCTCACGCCATTCGTCGCCCCGTATGTTCCGGCGTACAAGACAAACGCCCAGTTCGCATCGGAACCGGGCGCGGTGAACGTGCGCTTTTGCCTGCCGTAGGTGAAGTCCAAGGTGCCGGTTTCGGCGACCGCCAGCGTGTCCGCGTTCAGAACCGCCCAGGTGACGCCCGCCGCCGAGCCCGCGTTTTTGACGATCTCTTGAACGGAGAAGGTATAGGTGCCGCCCGGCGCAAGCTCGTCCGCCGCCATCCAGAAGGTATCTGTGTCGTCGCCGATAAGCGTGTGGCTCACGCTGTTATCAATCAGGTTGACGCCGCCGACCTTGATGGCGTTCAAGGCTTCTTCTATGTCCGGCTTGACGATGGTGCGGACGCTTTGCGCACTTTCGAGCAGCAGCGCTTCCCCAAAGTTGGAAACAACGTGGCTCGTGGTCAGCGTCCCGGCCACAATGTTCGCTCCGGTAATCGTCTCGGCGGCGATCTCCGCGCCCGTGATCGTCCCCGCAAGAATTTCGTTGGCGGTGATGCTCTTGGCGGCGATCTCATTGGCCGTCAGGCTGTGGGCGACAATCTTGTCCGCCGTGATCGTGCGCTCGGTGAGCACATACGCGTCGATGGTGTCTACCTGCG
>JAAYGH010000126.1 GCA_012727825.1 Trueperella sp. | reverse complement strand
CGCGCCCGCCTCATCGAGATCACCGCGAGCTTCGCGTTGGCGAAGCAGGAGGGTAGGCATCGTTGGGACACCTTCGAGGAGGTCGGTACCCGGCGTCTTGCCGGTCACTTCTTCGTCAGAAATGAGATCAATCACGTCATCAGCAATCTGGAACGCGACGCCGATTCGCTCACCGAACTGTTCGAGCTGTTCAGATTCCTCGTCCGTGCCACCAGCTGCCATCACACCGTGGTGGGCGGCAGCCGCGATGAGCGAACCCGTCTTGCCTGCCAACACACCGATGTGGTGTTCGATCGGATCGTCTTCTGGCTGTGGTCCCACGATCTCATGGAGTTGGCCCATGCACAGCCGCTCAAACGCCGTGGCGTGCATGTAGATTGCCTTTTGCCCCAGCCCCGCAACGATCTTCGACGCGCGCGAGAATAGGACGTCCCCCGCCATGATTGCCGAGGAATTGCCAAAAATGTACTGTGCCGTCGGGACACCGCGCCTCATCGGCGCTTCGTCCATGACGTCGTCGTGATAGAGCGAGGCAAGGTGCGTCAACTCCATCACCACGGCCGCAGTGATCACGTCCGGCGAATCGGGGTTTGGCCCGATCTCGGACGCGAGTAGCGTCAGGAGCGGACGAAGCCGCTTCCCCCCAGCATCGGCTAGGTGGGACGTCACCGAATCAACGACGACGTCGTCCACCCGGGTTTCGGAACGGAGGCGGTCTTCAACCTCCTCCATACGCTCCGCAATACGCCGGGCGAACGGATCGTCGCTCGTCAGAAAATCGGCTACGCTCACACGAACGACCCAATGATGAAGTCAAGAACCGGGCCGGGCAGGACTCCCAGTGCGATCGTGGCAATCAGAGCGAGGACGATGGCAACAATCGACATGCCCTCAGATTCAACCACGACAGCGGATTCGGTGTCCGGCTCACGGAAGTACATGAGCTGGATCAGACGGAAGTAGAACACTGCCGTGGCGGCCGATGCGAGAACGGCGATCACGACGAGCACAACCTGGCCAGTACTCACACCGGCCTGGAACACGCGGAACTTACCGATGAAGCCACCCGTCAGCGGGATTCCCGCGAACGACAGGAGGAAGACCGTCATTGCAGCTGCAAGCAACGGGCTACGCTTACCAAGACCAGCCCAAGCCGAGAGCTTGGTGGCCTCGCCAAGGATGTTGCCGTTCACGTCACGTTCGCGCACGAGCGTCACGATACCGAAGGCGCCAACCGTCGAAACGCCGTAGGCGAGCAAGTAGAACATGATCGCTGCCACTGACTGCTCGGTGATGAGAGCCGACCCCGACGGATGGTTGATCGCGTTGACCGCGATGAGGATGAATCCAGCGTGCGCGATCGACGAGTACGCCAGCAGTCGCTTGATGTCCGTCTGGATGAGACCCATGACAGTACCGACGAGGATCGTGGCAATGATGACGATCCACATGAACACGTTGACCGAATCATGGACGAGCGAGGCTGTCCAGTAAAACACGCGGACCATCGCGAGGAACGCGGCAGCCTTTGTGCCCGCGGCCATGAAGCCGGTAATCGGTGTGGGTGCGCCCTGGTAGACGTCCGGTGTCCACGAATGGAACGGAACTGCACCAACCTTAAACAGCAGACCAACCAACATCATGATGGTGCCAACGGCGAGCATGAGTGTGAAGTCACCAGCTGGGCCGAGCTCGAAGCGCAGCAATGCACCGGTGAGGCTCAGCGTGCCAGTAGCTCCGTACAGGAAAGCTGCGCCCATGAGGAAGATTGCCGAGGAGAATGCTCCCAAGAGGAAATACTTGAGCGCGGCCTCCTGCGCCAGCAGGCGTTTGCGGCGCGCGGTGGCCGCGAGTACGTACAGCGGAAGTGAGAGCACCTCGAGGGCAATGAACAGCGTGAGCACATCAAATGCCGACGTAAAGGCCATCATGCCGCCCGTGGCAAACAGAGCCATCGGGAAGATTTCCGTCTGCTGACGGCCAGCCAACGTCATTTCGCGCTCATCGGGCGAACCCGGACGGGTTGCGGCCGATGCGGCGAATGCGCCCTCACGGGTCTCCGTGCGGTCGGCCATGACGAGGAACGCCAACAGTGCCGACACGAGAATGATGACCTGACCGATGAGGGAGATGTTGTCCTCTATGAGACCAACACTGAACAATCCCTGCGGAACGGTTTCAAACTCGGATCCCGGAATACCGGCCGACGGGTGCGGCGGAAGGATCGACGCCGACAGCGCGGTTCCTCCCTGACCCGAGATTTGCAGTTCGGTCCAGCGCCATACGACAGCCACGAGGGCCGACGCAAGCGCAAGCATCGAGAGCCCGATCTGGACCGGCCGGCGCACACGATGAGACACGAAGGCCTCAACGAGTGTGCCGATCACGGCAGCGCCGAGAACGATGAGCAGTGGTAGGACCGCTACCCACTCAACACTAAAATCGACGAAATTAGGGGTCGTCACTTGGAGCTCCCTTCTGCAGATGCGTCGGCTGGGCCGGCATCAATGTGCGACGCGGACTGTTCCGCAACCGGATTAATGGCATCAAGAGCTGGTGCCGGGAAGAACCCGAGCGCAAGCATTGCTGCAACGAGCACGCCCATGACCGTCTTTTCACGTCCGCCAAGATCCTTCACCGGTGCCTCGGTCTCGGGCCGTGGGCCCGTAAACACGCGCTGGTACGGAAGCAGGATGTAGATCGCAGCAAGGACCACACCGATCACAGCAACAAGTGCTGCCGGGGCGTTGACTTCATACGTGCCCATGAGAACCATGAACTCGGGAACGAAGCCAGACAGGCCGGGCAGTGAGATCGTGGCAAGACCGGCAATCATGAAGAATGCGGCGATGATCGGGGTCACGCGTTGCCAGCCACCGTAATCGGAAATCAGGTGAGACTTTCCGCGGTTGCCGAGGAATCCAACAGCCAGGAACAGGCCGGCGGTTCCAATACCGTGCGCAACCATGTACAAGATGGCACCTGCCATCGCTATGGACGAGCCGGAGAAGATGCCAAGAACCATGAAGCCAAAGTGCGACACCGATGTGTACGCAACGAGGCGCATGAGGTTCTTCGAGGCGATCGCCATGAAGGCGCCCCAGATGATCGAGATGACCGCCAGAATCATGATGACGCCCGAGGCATCGGACGCCGCCGCAGGGAACAGTGGCAAACAGATCGCGATCATGCCGAACGTTCCCATCTTGTCGAGAATGCCGACAAGAAGGGTGGAGGTTCCAGCGGGCGCCTCTTCGGTTGCGTCGGGTAGCCACGTATGGACGGGCCACATTGGCGCCTTGATCGCAAACGCGATGAAGAAGCTTAGGAAGATCCACATCTGCGAGCCATCCGAAATCTGGAGACCAGTTGCGAGATTGTCGATCATGAATCCGCCTGCACCGCCCGGGCCATACGAGTAGACCGCGATGACGCCGACCAGCATGATGAGGCCACCAACGAGCGAGTAAATCAGGAACTTCATTGCAGCCTTGGCGCGGTTAGCGCCCCGGCCATAGCGGCCGATCATGAAGAAGATCGGGATGATCATGACCTCGAAGAGCACGTAGAACACGAACAGATCGCGAGCCGCGAACAGTCCAATGATGATTGCTTCAAGGAACAAGATCCACGCGAGGTATCCGGCGATCCGGTCCTGTTCGACCTCGTCCCACGAGGCCAGGATGACGACCGGCACGAGGAAGACGGACATGGCGATCAACACTGCGCCCATGCCGTTAATACCCCATGCGAGGCTCACGCCGATCTGTGGGATCCACGAGTAGGTCTCTGCGATCTGGATACCGGCGGCGCTCGTTACGTCGAACTCACTGACGAGTGCGACGACGTATACCGCGGCGATCACCAATGAAAGTCCGAGCGCGATCGGGCGGGCATGCGCACGTACTGGCTTCACGAGCCACAGTACGAGCGCGCTCACCACCGCAAGGAGGATGATAGTTGTGAGCCAGGGAAAGCTGGCTTCAGAAACGGTGTGCAATTGCATGTACCTCTTGTCCTCCCAGTCCTAGAACGCAGTCGATGCGACGACGGCGATAAGTGCAATAACTAGGCCGATGGAGATGTAACTGGCGTAGTTTCGGGCGTAGCCGGTTTGCAACTTTCCAATGGCGTTGCCAATTGCCGGTCCTGCTGTTCCAACGCCTTCAACCGCGCCGTCCACAACAGTTCGATCCACCGTGTCGGTCGCTGCAACGAGTGCCATACCTGGCTTCATGAACAGTCCTTCGTTAACGGCGTCCTGGTAGAGATCGCTGCGGGCTGCGCGGGTCAGGCCGGAGCCCACCGGAGCGGCCTTGGGCATCGGGCTCGCCAGGTACATCTTCCATGCGATTCCAACGCCGACAGCAACGGATACCAACGTGATTGCCGTGATGACCGGGATCGGCATGACGGGATCTTCGTGTGGCACGTGACCGATAGCCGGTTCAAGCCAGGTGAGGAAGCCCGTGTAGTTCAACAACGCGCCGAGTCCGAGTGAACCGAGCGCGAGAAGTGCCATTGGAACCCACATGAACGGAGACGGGTCGTGCGGGTGCTGCGCATTCGGACCCTCGCTGGTCCAGCGTTCCTTTCCAAGGAAGATGCCGAAGAACAGGCGAGACATGTAGAACGCCGTCAAGCCAGCCACGAGAACGGTAATGCCACCGAAGATCCACGGCTGAACGCCGTCGCCGGTGAATGCTATCTCGATAATCTTGTCCTTCGAGAAGAAGCCAGACAGGAACGGGAATCCGATGATCGCGAGGTAGCCGGCGAGGAAGGTGTAGAACGTGATCTTCATATGCTTGGACAGGCCGCCAAAACCGCGGATGTCCACTTGATCGCTCATTGCGTGCATCACCGCGCCGGCGCCAAGGAACATGTTGGCCTTGAAGAAACCGTGGGTGACGAGATGGAAGATCGCGAAGCCAGCACCAATCGGGCCAAGGCCGGCTGCGAGCATCATGTAGCCGATCTGCGACATCGTTGATGCCGCGAGGATCTTCTTCATGTCGTCCTTTGCGGCACCGACAATCGCTCCGAACACGAGCGTAATCAAGCCGACAAGCGCAACAAGGAGAGCCGCGGTAGGAGCAGCCTCGTACACGGCACCCGAGCGAACCATGAGGTAAACGCCCGCGGTGACCATGGTGGCCGCGTGAATAAGGGCCGAGACTGGAGTCGGGCCCGCCATCGCGTCGCCAAGCCAAGCTTGGAGCGGGAATTGCGCGGACTTACCACAGGCAGCCAGAAGCAGGAAGATACCCATGAACGTGGCAGTTCCTTCAGAGACGTTTCCAACGCCAGCTGCAACGTCGGTGAACTTCACCGAGCCGAACGAGGCCACCATCGACATCATGGCAATGAGCATGCCCAGATCGCCGACGCGGTTCATCACGAACGCCTTCTTACCAGCCGTCGCATACTCGGGCACCTGGTTCCAGAAGGAAATGAGCAAGTACGATGCCAGACCCACGCCTTCCCAACCGATGAATAGAACAACGTAGGAATTGCCCAACACGAGGAGCAACATGGCTGCCACAAACAGGTTGAGGTAGGCAAAGAAGCGGCGACGCGCGGGATCGTTCTCCATGTAGGAGACCGAGTAAATGTGGATGAGTGTACCCACGAACGTGATGAGTAACACGAACGTCATTGACAGTGGATCGACTCGCGTTCCAAAATCAACTGCGAAATCCCCAACTGCGGGGATCCATGTGTAGAGCGTGGATTCAACAACCCGCGAGCCGGCGTCCATGCCAATGAGCTGCAACGTGGCGGCCGCTCCAATCACGAACGACGCCGTGGAGGCTGCGATCGCGAGCCAGTGGCCCCACTTATCTGCAGCCTTTCCAGCGAGCAGGAGGATCGCAAAGCTCAGCAAAGGGATGGCGATGGTCAGCCAGATCATGTCGGCTGCACCCGTTGCCTCACCAACGCTGGCAGTGCTCAGTGCAAAGAAATCATTAACCAATGATCACACCTGCTTCCGTCAGTTTTTCATGAGGTTCGCGCCGTCAAGCGATGCGGACCTGCGGGTTCGGAAAATGGACACGATGATGGCGAGGCCAACCACGACTTCCGCGGCTGCCACGACCATCACGAAAAAGGCAAAGACTTGACCTTCGACGTTGCCCCACATGCGGGAGAACGTGATGAGCACCAGGTTGCAGGAGTTGAGCATGATCTCCACTCCCAGCAGAGCAACGACCCCGTTGCGCCGAGTGAGCACTGCGGCTCCACCCACCACGAAGAGGATGATCCCAAGGATCACATATGCCATGAGATCCATTAGTTAACACCACCCGAATCTGTGGTTTCCGTGTGCTCATCAGTGATGTCGCCTTCCTTGGCGACCTCATCTGCACTAGAAACGTCCGAGTCGGGGGCGGCGTCGATTTCATCGCGCTTGCCACCGGCCTCGAGTTCTTCAAGGCGCTTAAGCGCGCCTTCGTGATCTGGAGCGAATTCTCCTGGCATACCCATGAGAGACGAGAGACCAACCTTTCCGTACGTGCTCGGGCCCGACACGCCGTCGCCAGTGGCGATGCGTTCGACTGTCTTGGGCGAAATTTCACCAACGGTGCGGACCTGGCCACGTATCTGGAGCACGCGGTTGACCGAGCCCGGATCGGGCTGGCCGTACGCGGTGAGTGCCGGGTTAGCCGACGAGTTCGACTCGGCGAATACACCCGGATTGGACTTGTTACCAATGTGCGTGCCCTTGGTGATGAAATCGCGCACGGAGCGGTGTGCGCGCTCCTCCTGGGTGACGATAGGGCGGAGGCGATCCTTGTGAGTGAGCATCATCGCGCCCAATGCGGCAACGATGAGCAGTGTGCCCGTGAGCTGCAGGGTGAGCACGTGGTTCGAGAAGATCGACTTCGCTATTCCGATCGGATTGCCCTCCGCGTTTGCCACCGCTAGACCAACGGCCGAGGGGTTTTCTGCACCGAGCACAACTCCGATAAGGATGGAAGCGACACCCACGCCACCCACAGCAGCAACGCCGCGTTGACCCTTGAGTGTCTCGTGGCTCGAATCGGCAGAATCGACACCGATCAGCATGAGTACGAAGAGGAACATCATGAGGATTGCGCCGGTGTAGACCACCACCTGTGCCACGCCCATGAACGGCGCCTCAAGCGCGGTGTAAATGATCGCCAGGCCCGCCATGATGAAGATAACGCTAACGACCGAGTGCACCGCCTGGCGGGCAATCAGTAATCCATAGATGGCGAGGAAGACCATCGCAACGGCGGCGACGCCGAAGATGATCATCTCTCCAACAGAAATCTCTAGCATTTAGTTCGCCTCGGCATTCTGTGTAGCCCGTGCCTTGTCCAGCGACGGATCATCTGGGCGGTTTTCGGCTACCCAGTCGATCTGTGCTTGGGTCGGGCCGGTCACTGCGCCCTTGTAGTAATCGGCATCCGTCATTCCCTCGACCATCGGGTGGGGAGGATTAAGCATTCCCTCAGCGAGCGGAACCAACAGTTGGTCCTTTTCGTAGATCATGCCTTCGCGGGTCGGACCCGTAATTTCGTATTCGTTGGTCATCGTCAGCGCGCGAGTTGGGCACGCCTGGATGCAGTACGCGCAGAAGATACAGCGCAGGTAGTTGATCTGGTAGACCCTGCCGTAGCGCTCACCGGGCGAGTACTGCGCGCCAGGTGTGTTCGTACCGGCTTCGACATAAATCGCGTCTGCCGGACATGCCCATGCGCACAGCTCGCAGCCGATGCACTTTTCGAGCCCGTCCGCGTAGCGGTTGAGCTTGTGCAGGCCGTGGTAGCGCGGACGCGTTGGGACCTTCTTATAGGGATATTCTTCCGTCACGGCCGGACGGAAAATCGTGGAGAATGTGACGCCGAAGCCGGCAACCGGGTTCAAGAAACGGGCAATTGCGCCCTTCTTCGTGGGGCTATAAAGCGCCGGATCCGGTTGTTCGAAACGTGGCTGGTTCTTATTCTCTTCAGACATTGTCAGCCTCCTTTAACGTCTTTACTTCAGTGGTGTCCTTCTTGCGTGCTCGTGGCGAGGGCGGCAGGTGCTGACCGGGCAGTGGCGGCACCGGGTAGCCGTTTTCAAAGCCGTCGAACTCCTGGCCCTCGCGCTCGGCGATGAGCTCCTGCTCGGACTTTTCAACCTCGTCGCTGCCAAATGCCCAGATGAGCAAGATGAGCGAGTAGCCGATCGAGAGGATGACCAGGACGTTTTGCACGTTAATGCCGATTGCGACGTCGATCGCGATGACGGCCATGACGATACCAAGCCAGCCGAGGGCTGCCGGGATGAGACCCTTCCAGCCAAGATGCATGAACTGGTCGTAGCGGAAGCGCAGGAGCGTACCTCGCACCCAGACGAAGAGCGCCATGAAGGTCCACGTCTTCGCGAGGAACACGAGAACTGGGAACCAACCCTGATTCGGGTCTCCGTTCCACAGGCCAAAGATCCACGTGAGGATCGGGCCCGAGCGCCAACCGCCGAGGAGCAGCGTGGTGGCAAGCATCGACATGTTGAGCATGTTGATGTACTCGGCGAGGTAGTACCATCCGAACTTCATGGAGGAGTACTCCAGATGCGGTCCTGCAACGATCTCTCCCTCTGCTTCGGGAAGATCGAACGGCAGGCGATTTGTACCACCGAACATGGTGACGAAGAAAATCATGAAGGCCGGCAGGAGGAGGATGATATTCCACAGTCCCTGCTGGCTACCCACAATGCCCGACGTCGACATGGTGTGTGCCATGACGAAGACGGTGACGAGCGAGAGGCCCTGAGCAAGTTCGTAAGAAATCATCTGCGTTGCGGCGCGGACCGAGCCGTACAGCGGGAAGGTCGACTTGGCCGACCAACCACCGAGCACCATGCCGTATTCGCCAAGCGCTGCAATTGCGAGCACGAACAACATGGCCACCGGCGAATCCGCCAGCTGGACCGGCGTATTAATGCCGAACATGGACACGTTCGGGCCGAGCGGGATAACCGCCATGACCGTGAAGGCACACATGGCCGAAATCACCGGCGCAATTGCATAGACCACCTTGTCAGCGCCGGCCAACCAGAAGTCTTCCTTCAGCATGAGCTTCAGTGCGTCCGGGAATGACTGGCCGAGGCCAAGTGGTCCAACGGTGTTCGGACCGAGACGGTTCTGCATGCGGGCGAGCAAGCGACGCTCGAACCACAGCGCGAAGATCACGGAGAAGATGAGGAAGAAGATGATGGCTACTGCCTTGATCACCCAGATCCACCACGTGTCTTGGCTAAAGTCCGCGGCTACTCCCCCGTTCATAAAAATGGCCGGATTCACTGTGTTACCTCCGTGCTGATACCGACGACGTCGCCGGCACGGCTACCGATCGTATGGATCTGGCAACCGAACGAATTTTGCGGTACCCACACCACGCCGTCAGGCATGTTGAGGGTAACCACATCGAGTGTGATGGCACCAAGTGGGCCACTGACCGTCACCGCGCCTGTAATTCCCGCGTCCTCGGCCGTCTTGGCAGACATCGCGGCAATTGGCTTACGGGCCGTCTTGGCAAGGTGCGGTTCGTGGCTGAGCAGCGCTCCGGCGTCAACCATCTGCTTCCAGGAGGCCAACACAGCCTGACCTGGACCAACGGATGGTGCAGGCGCTGCCTCCACGTCGTTGAATTCCGCGCGGGCGCCGTCCCATCGGCGAAGTTCCGCCATTTCCTCGACTGCCTCCGACAGCGTGGCAAGTCCGAGGTCCACGTCCATCTCGACTGCGAGGTCGTGAAGGACGCGGCGGTCCGGCAGATTCTTGGAGACGATCGACTGGCCGAATGGGCGCAGGCGTCCTTCCCAATTGATAAACGTTCCACCCTTTTCAGACGTGGGTGCCACCGGCAGAACGACGTCGGCCAGGGCGGTTGTGTCTGTATCGCGTACTTCGAGTTGGACGACGAAAACGTTTCGGAGTGCTTCTTCTGCTCCCGCAGGAAGGTCAGCGAGTTCGACACCACCAAGGATGATTGCGCCGAGCTCACCGTTGTTGGCTGCCTCGAGCATCTGTTCGGTCGACCGGCCACTGGTTTCAGGTAGACCCGTCACGTTCCACACGGCTGCGGTATCAATGCGAGCCCCTGGATCCGAGACTTGACGTCCGGCAGGCAGAAGGTTTGGCATCGCACCGGCGTCAATCGCTGCGCGGTCACCGGCACGGCGCGGGATCCACGCAAGGCGTGCTCCGGTGCGCTCTGCGAGACGACGCGCTGCGGTCAACGCGCCCGGCGTATCAGCTGCGCGCTCTCCGACGAGGATGATCGATCCCTCGTTTCGGAGATCACCAAAAACCTCTCCGAATGCGTCGTGGCTTCCCTCATGGATCGCGTTGAGCACCTCTGCTTCGGTACCGGGCGTTGCCGGGACGAAGCGGGCCTTCATCTTGGACGTACCAAGTGTTTCGTAGGCGGAGATAACAGAGACGGAGGTGGTCTTCGCCAGCACGCCCTTACGCAGGCGCAGGAAAACGGTTCCAATTTCGTCTTCTGCCTCGAGACCGACGGTCAGAACATGCCCGGCTTCCTCGAGGTCGGCGTACGTGACGCCGAGGTCGGAACCAGCAACGTGCGCGGCAAGGAACGCGTCCTCTTCGTCCGATGCGGCGCGGGTGCGGAAGTCGATGTCGTTCGTGCCGAGCACGAGACGAGCAAACTTCGCGTAGGCGTAGGCATCTTCAATCGTGAGACGCCCGCCGGTGATCACACCAACGCCCTTATCCTTTGCGGCTGCAAGGCCCTCAGCTGCGGCGTCGAGAGCCTCAAACCAGGAGGTGGGACCCTCTGGCTCGGCGCTCACGCGCGGGAACTTCAACCGATCGGGGCCGGACTGCCAACGGAACGCAAAACGATCCTTGTCGGTAATCCACGATTCGTTGACATCCATATCTTCTTGAGCGAGGCGGCGAACGACGGTGCCGCGGCGGTAATCCACGCGAATGGCAGCGCCCGATGAGTCGTGCTCGGTCACAGAAGGAACGGAGACGAGATCGAAGGGGCGGGCTCGGAAGCGGTACGCAGCCGAGGTCAATGCGCCAACCGGGCAGATCTGGATGACGTTGCCAGAAAAGTACGACGAGAATGGCTTGCCTGTGACGTCTAGTTCGGCGGGTTCGACCGGGCCGGCAGCGAAACCAACTTCGAGGCCGAGCAGTCCACCCGGGCCAGCGTATTCGTTGGCGACTCGGGTGGGCGCCTGACCGTCTTCGTCGGTAAAGCCGAGCACCGAGGCGTCAAAATTGCCGATTTGCGATCCGAGAAGGCCGTGAACGGCCATGCCGGGCGAGCCACCGGCGCGACCCTGAAGCTGGATAAAGGCGTCGCCTGCAATTTCCTCCGAGAAGCGCGTGCAACGCTGGCAGAGAATGCAACGATCGCGATCGAGGAGGATCTGTGGGGAGACCGAGATTGGTTTGGGATAGGTGCGCTTGATGTCCACGAAACGGGACTCGGCGCGGCCGTCCGTCATTGCCTGATTCTGCAGGGGGCACTCGCCGCCCTTATCGCAGACCGGGCAATCCATCGGGTGGTTGATGAGCAGGAACTCCATGATGCCGTGCTGCGCCTTTTCCGCAACCTCGGAGGTTTCCTGTGTGTAGACCTCCATGTTTGGCGAAACCGCCACGGCACACGCGGGCTGCGGCTTGGGCATCTTTTGGATGTCGCCGTCGCGGTTCGGCGACGCCACTTCGACGAGGCACTGGCGGCATGCAGCGGCCGGTGCCAAGAGAGGATGGTCGCAGAATCGCGGGATGTGTACGCCAATCTTTTCCGCGGCGCGGATGATTAACGTTCCTTTGGGAACCGAAGTTTCCTGGCCGTCAATTTTGAGAGTAACCAGTTCTTCAAGCTCATGGTTCGTGGTTGTCATTGAACACCTACTTCGGAGAAGAGTGCAGACTTCTCAATCGGGAACTGCTCGGTCACCGGCGTCGTCAAGCACTGTTCGAACTCGGGACGGAACAGCTCGATCGCGGAGCGAACGGGCGTTGCTGCCGCGTCGCCGAGCGCGCAAAAGGAGCGACCGAAGATATTGCCGGCGATCTCATAGAGGAGATCGATGTCGGTATCACGGCCGCGACCCTCTTCGAAGCGGTGCATGATTTGACGCATCCAGTACGTTCCCTCGCGGCAGGGCGTGCACTTACCGCAGGATTCGTGCTGGTAGAAGTCGGTCCACCGGGACACGACACGAACAACTGAGACTGTTTCGTCAAAGACCTGAATGGCCCTCGTCGCGAGCATCGATCCGGATTCGGCCACTTCTTCGTAGCCGAGCGGAACGTCGAGATGATCGGGGGTACACAGCGGAGCAGACGAGCCGCCCACCGCGTAAAACTTCAGTTCGTGGCCGTCGCGGATGCCGCCGGCCATCTCGAGCAATTCACGCATCGTGATCCCAAAGGGTGCTTCGTACTGGCCGGGATTTTTCACGTGCCCGGACAGGGAGAACAGGCCGTGACCCGAGGAGTTCTTGGTGTCTTCACCCATCTTCTTAAACCAGTTTGGTCCGTGATTGATGATGCCTGGAACCGATGCAATCGATTCGACATTGTTGACGACGGTCGGGCGGGCGTACAGGCCTTCCACTGCCGGGAACGGCGGCTTCAACCGTGGCTGACCGCGCCGGCCTTCGAGAGAATCGAGAAGAGCGGTTTCCTCGCCACAGATATAGGCGCCAGCGCCCGCATGAACCGTGATGTCGAGATCGAAATCGCCGTTTGGCCCAAGGCCAGTACCCAGCAGTCCAGCCTCGCGAGCTTCGCGAACGGCTGCTAGCAAGCGGCGGTAGACGTGTACAACCTCGCCACGCAGATAGATGAACCCATGGTGTCCGCCAATGGCGATCATGCAGATCATCATGCCTTCAAGCAGGAGGTGCGGGTTGGCCATGAGAACCGGAATGTCCTTGCATGTACCGGGTTCGGACTCATCCGCGTTCACCACGAGGTACCGTGGTCCCCCGTCGGGAGCGGGAAGGAAGGACCACTTCAGGCCGGTGGGGAATCCTGCACCACCGCGTCCGCGAAGTCCGGACTCCTTAATGATATTCGTGATGGCACCCTCTTCATGGGACATGTCCCATGCCTTTTGGATGGCCTGATAGCCACCGTTGTCACGGTAGACATCGAGTGTCCAGGAACGTTCCTTATCCCATATGTCGCTTAGAACCGGCGAAAGCGTGCCGGGTGTGTTGAATTCAGTCACTGCTGTTCCTCCCCACCTGTTGGCTGGGGTGCTGTCCAGCCCTGTTCGCGTGCGATCTTCAGGCCAGCCATCGTGGCTTCGCCACCTGCTGGTCCCTCATCTACAAGACCGTCTTCAAAGCCGGCCAGCACGCGAGAAATTTCCTTGAAGGTACCGACCTTGTTTGGTCCACGGGTTGGTTGGACGTCCTTGCCCGCGCGGATGTCGTCCACGATCTGCTTCGCCGACGCCGGGGTCTGGTTGTCGAAATACTCCCAGTTCACCATGACGACCGGCGCGTAATCACAGCCGGCGTTGCACTCGAGCTGCTCGAGCGTTACCTTCCCGTCCTCGGTCGTTTCATCGTGGCCGATGCCGACGTATTCGCTGAGTTCGTCCCAAATGGTGTCGCCACCCATGACGGCACACAGCGCGTTCGTACATACACCCACGTTGTATTCGCCATTGGGACGACGACGATACTGCGAGTAGAAGGTCGCCACCGCGGATACTTGGGCGCGTGTGAGGCCGAGGATGTCTGCGACCAGCGTGATGCCACGTGGCGAGCAGAAGCTGTCCTCAGCTTGGATGAGATGGAGAAGCGGCATGATAGCCGAGCGCGACTGCGGGTAGCGCGAGACGATCTCTTGGGCATCGGCGCGAAGCCTAGCTTCAACGTCTGGCGAGTAATTGGTTGCCATTAGCGATCCACTCCTCCCATAACGGGGTCGACTGCCGCAAGCGCGATAATGAGATCGGCTAATAGGCCGCCCTCACTCATAATCGCTAGCGACTGAAGGTTGTTGTAGCCCGGGTCGCGGAAGTGCGCACGATAGGGGCGCGTTCCGCCGTCGGACACGAGGTGGACACCGAGGGTGCCCTTCGGATGTTCAATCAGCTGGTACACCTGACCTGCCGGTACACGGAAGCCTTCCGTCACCAACTTGAAGTGGTGGATGAGTCCTTCCATCGACTCGGTCATGATGTGCTGGACGTGCTCCGGTGTCGTTCCCTGGCCGTCCGTCGCGATCGATAGCTGTGCCGGCCAAGCAATCTTCTTATCCTCGACCATGTATGGCTGACCCTCGGTCTTTTCGAGCTGGTCAAGCACTTGGTAGACGATCCGAAGGGACTGGTAGCACTCCTCGAACTTCACCTTGACGCGGTTAAAGCCGTCTGATTTATCAGCAACCGGTACGTCAAATTCATACATCTCGTAACCGGAGTTTGGCTGCGTCTTGCGAAGGTCCCACGGAACGCCAGCGGCGCGGATCGACGGGCCGGTCATACCGAGCGCCATGAGCGAGGACAGTGGAGAGACCGCGACGTCGACGTGGCGCTTCTTGAAGATCGGGTTGCCGAGCGTGAGATCCTGCATTTCGGAAATCGTGTTACGCACACCGGGAAGCAACTCGCGGATGTAGTCGATGCTACCCGCAGGCAGGTCGTCGACCACACCACCAGGGCGAATAAATGCGTTGTTCATGCGCAGGCCGGTAATGTCCTCCAAAATTCGGAGGATGTCCTCGCGAAGGCGGAAGGTCAAGGTGAGCATCGTCGTCGCGCCCAACTCGTTACCGCCCGAACCGATACCCACGATGTGGGACGAAATACGGGTGAGCTCCAAGAGCAACACGCGAATCGCCTGTGCGCGCTCAGGAATCTGATCCTCAATACCGAGCAACTTCTCAATCGCCTGGCAGTAGGCCACTTCCTGGAAAATTGGAGCGACGTAGTCCATGCGAGTACAGAACGTGACGCCCTGCGTCCACGTGCGGTACTCCATATTCTTTTCGATACCGGTGTGTAGGAAGCCCGTCGCTGCACGGACCTCGTTCACCCGCTCGCCGTCAAGCTCGCACTGCACACGAAGAACGCCGTGCGTGGAGGGGTGGACTGGTCCGAGGTTCACAACAATGTGCTCTTCGCCCAGTTCCTCGGCGTCTTTGGCGATATCGCCCCAGTCGCCTCCAACGGCCTCGTACATCTTTGCGCCGGCCATCGACTCTTCGGTCGCGGCACGTGTGGCGCGTGGCATGGAATTGGTCATTAGTTGTACTCCCTCCGTGCATCCGGTGGCGGAATAACTGCACCCTTGTATTCGACGGGCACACCACCAAGCGGGTAGTCCTTACGCTGCGGGTGTCCGATCCAGTCGTCCGGCATCGCGGAGCGGGTCAGGCCCGGGTGTCCATCAAAAATAATCCCCATGAGATCGAATGCTTCGCGCTCCGACCAGTCGTCTCCCGGGTAGACCGAGCAGATCGACGGCATGTGCGGATCGTCCTCCGGGCACGTGACCTCAAGCGCGATCATGCGGTTGTGCGTGATCGAGAAAAATGGGAAGTAGCCGTGCAGTTCGCGGCCCTTATCGTGCGGATAGTGGACGGCAGAGACGCCGAGGCACAGCTCGAAGCGCAGATCCTGGTCGTCGCGTAGGTAGCGTGCCACGTCAACGAGGCGCTCGCGCTTGATGAAGATCACGAGCTGGTCGCTGTCCACCGACACTTTCTCAATGACATCCGCCTCTGAGAAGCCATCTGCCTGAGCGAGCTCGATGATGATATCCACGACCTCATCAAACCAACCGCCGTAGGGGCGGATTGCCGGACGAGCGACGACGAATGTTTCTTCCTGACCGCCAAAGCCGGTGGTGTCGCCAGTGTCCTGGACTCCCCACATGCCCTTGCGCTGGGCAATGACCGACGGACCAAATCCGCCGGTTGCTGCGATTTCATCACTCACGCTAGCAGTCCCTTTCTTTCCTCAATTGGGATCGCATCCAGCGCGGCCTGTTCGGCCTTGCGTGCGATCTCCTTGCGGTGCTCGCCGATCGGGCGGCCCTCAATGTGGTTGTTACGAAGCTCGAAGATTGCGTTGATCAGCATTTCGGGGCGTGGTGGGCAACCCGGAAGATACACGTCGACTGGAACGATGTGGTCCACACCTTGGAGGATGGCGTAGTTGTTGAACATGCCGCCCGAGGATGCGCACACACCCATGGAAATGACCCACTTGGGCTCCATGAGCTGATCGTAAATATTTCGAACCACAGGAGCCATCTTCTGGCTCACGCGGCCCGAGACGAGCATGAGGTCTGCGTGCCGCGGCGATGCGCGGAACACCTCCATGCCAATTCGAGAGGCGTCAAAACGGACGGCGCCAAACGCCATCATCTCGATAGCGCAACAGGCCAAGCCCATCGTGACCGGCCACGGTGAGCGGGCCTGTGCCCAACCACCGACGGCCTCAATGCCGTGCAGGAGTTTTCCAGATGCCTTTTCTTCAATACCCATTTATTTCCTACTCCCACTCGAGTCCGCCGCGTCGCCATTCATAGACAAACGGGACGGTAATGAGGAATACAAAGCTTGCAATTGCAATCACGCCGGCCACGCCCAGCTGATCCGCGCTAACAGCCCACGGATAGAGGAACACGACCTCGATATCAAAAATGATGAAGGTCATGGCCGTCAAGAAGTACTTGATCGGGAAGCGTCCTTCCTGCCCAGCATTCGGTGTGGGTTCGAGCCCACACTCATAGTTGGAAACCTTCACGCGGTTATAGCGCTTCGGGCCCAGGATCGCGGAAAGCAATAGTCCGACGACTGCGACCACTGCGGCCGCAATGATCATGACTAGGAATGGAACATACGAATACATCAGTCCTCCACATGTTCTTTCATCGTTGAAAGGTTCGGTGCCTGCGTGTGCACATCACAACTCACCTTACAGGTTTGGTTTAAGAATTTTGGTGTCACGCTTTGGGAACCACCTTCGTCAACGCCGTGATGAGCCTGTCCATCCAGTCGCCGCCGCGGCGATCGTATGCATCGGATAGAAGTTTCATGACGAGCGTCATCAGTGTGGGGCGTGGCAAGCCGTACTTCACACACAGGTGCATGATTTCGGGGCGTTCAATGAGCGCTGCAAAAATGCGACCAAGCGTGTAGTAGCCGCCCAGTTCGAGCCGAAGTTCTTCCGGATACTGCGCCATCGCGCGATCCTGCTGGCCGAGCGTTGGGCGAAGGAGGGCCTGCGCAATGAAGTCGGCCACGAGGCGTCCGGACGCGAGTGCGTACGCGATGCCCTCACCGTTAAAGGGTGAGACCATGCCCCCGGAATCTCCGACGAGTGCCAACCCGTTGGCGTAGTGCGGTTTGCGATTGAACGCCATCGGGAGTGCGGCACCGCGGATAGGGCCACGCTGGCTCTGCTCGTTGAGGTTCCATTCGGGAGGCGTATTTGCGAGCCAGGCTTGCAGGACCTTACGGTGATCGACGCCGGATGGCTTCGCCGTTGACGAGAGGCTGCCAAGGCCCACGTTGACGAGGCCGTCGCCTACCGCAAATGCCCAGGCGTAGCCCGGAAGCTGTTCGGATTCGTTCGGCTTGCCGGCCCAGAGTTCGAGCCAAGACTCCATCATGTCGGTTTGTGACAATGGCGATTCAAAGTAGGTGCGCACGGCCACGCCCATCGGGCGATTCTGTGCTTTCTCCCGGCCGACGGCAGTCGACAGACGTGCGGAGACTCCCCCGGCGTCGACGACGAAGCGCGCCGAGAACGACATTTCTTCTTTGCGATCGCGTGTTGAACGGGCGGTGACGCCCACGACCCGGCCCGATTTTTCGTGGACGATTGGCCCTGTGACCGTCACACCCTCGCGAAGGCGTGCACCAGACTCGACCGCGCGCCTGATCAAAATTTCATCGAAATCCGTGCGCTTGCTCGCGCTTCCCCAGTTCGGCTGCGAGGCCAATTCAGGCCATGGAACTTCGATCTCGTGGCCAGCGCCGTATGCGCGGATGCCGTAATTGCGAACCCAGCCATCTTCTTCCTTGAGCGAGATGCCCATTTTGATGACTTCACCGACTGCACGCGGGGTCAGCCCGTCACCGCAAATTTTGTCTCGTGGAAATGTGGCCTTCTCCAAAACGAGTACATCGACGCCGTTTTGCGCGAGGTAATGGGCTGTTGCTGCTCCTGCAGGTCCGCCTCCTACGACGATGACATCTGCATGCTCAGCCATTAGTTTGCCCTTTCCAAGGCGTGAATAATTTATTCCCGCCATAACGCCCAATAGTCTACGCATCTTGGACGGGCATGAGAAATTATCACGGGTCCATTTACGCAACTCTTTCCTTGCCGAAATGAGTTCTTCGCGGAATTAATCGAGGGGCTTTTCCGCCCTGTGAAGTGCAACAACTCCGTTTGTCAGATTTCGATATTCCACGGCACTCCACCCGGCGTGTCGCATATTCGCAGCAAACTCTTCCTGCGCAGGCCAATCCTCGATCGACTCAAATAGGTAGCTGTACGCTGCCGCGTTCGATGACACCAAGGACGCCACCAGCGGCATGAAGTCCTGAATGTAGAAATGGTAGGCCATCTGGAAAAGTCGATTCTTGGGGCGCGAGAATTCTGCGACGACGAGGCGTCCGCCCGGCTTGGTCACGCGGAACATTTCCCGGAGCGCCTTATCTGGATCCTTCACGTTGCGCAGACCGTAGGAAATCGTGGTGACATCGAACGAGTTGTCCTCAAACGGGAGGTCCATCGCGTCCGCCTGAACAAATTTCAGGTCGGGGTAGCGCGCGCGACCCTTGGCGATCATCCCTTCGGAGAAGTCGGAAGCGATCACGTCGGCCCCGTACTCTGCGTAGCAAGCTGCGGAGGAGCCGGTGCCAGCTGCGATATCGAGCACTTTGAGACCGGGCCGCGGCGCAATAGCCTCGCGGGCAGCAGTGCGCCACACCCTGATAAGACCGCCGGTCAAAATGCCATTTGTAATGTCATATTTTTCGGACACCTGGTCGAACATTCGAGCAACCTGGTGTGGGTTCTTCTCTAGTGTGGCTTTTTCCATACCTGCATTTAATCAGTTTGCGACGTAACATCGTTACTCGTGTTCGATATTCCACATTTACGTGCCCACACCACCAAGCTCCCGCACGCTCCGGCGCTGACTTCACTTCTGCGTACAGAGCAGGGGTCGATCGTCTGGATCCGAGACGGCAAAGGCTTTGTCGCTGCTGGTGAGGCAGCGCGCTACAACCATGGCCCAGATAGGGCCAACACGCGGTTTGCTCTGGCTTCTCAGTGGTGGACTGAAGTGCTTGCGGCTGCCGAGATTCGTGATGACGTGCAGGGACGCGCTACCGGCCTAGTGTCTGTTGGTTCGTTCAGCTTCGCGTCCGATTCGCCCGTTGGGTCGACGTTAATCATTCCGCAGGTCGTGGTGGGCTGGGATGGTGAGCAAGCCTGGATCACCTTCACCGGCCCCTCCGATCGTGACGTATTTGACACGCTGAGTAGCGACGCGATGGCGCTTGTGGACGCCGCGCTACGCCCGTCGCTCGTCGAGTATCCCGGCCACGGCACCGCGCGTGTGGAGTCTAGCGACACAGACGCCCATCGGGCCACAGTCATCGCAATTCAGGAACGCATCGCAGCAGGTGAGGTCGAAAAGGTCGTGCTCGCACGAGAGCTCACGGTCACCACCGACGACCCGATCGACGAGCGGTACCTCGTCGAGCGTTTGGCCAGGGCCTATCCGCACACGTGGACGTTCGCCGTGGATGGTTTGGTCGGCGCTACTCCCGAGCTATTGGCAGCGACGGCGAACCGATCGGTTCACGTTCAGGTGCTGGCGGGCACGCTCCCCCGCGGACATGCCGGCGATGCCGAGACGTTGCTGAGCTCCGAGAAAGACGTGGCGGAACACCGACTATCGGTGGAATCAGTTGTCGAGAAACTCGAGGAGATCGGCACAACCCACGTGGAAGAGACGTTCGTTCTGGAACTGCCAAACGTCCTCCATTTGGCGACCGACGTGCATGCGGACCTCGGGTTTGATGCCACGTCCCTGCAGGTGGCCGGCGCCCTACACCCGACGGCGGCGCTTGGCGGTACACCGACGCTGACAGCGCTCGACATCATTTCTGAGGTCGAAGGTATCGATCGGGATCGCTACGGCGCGCCCGTGGGCTGGATGGATGCCCGCGGCGGCCAGTGGTCCGTTGCTCTTCGGTGCGCCCGCATCGAGGGTAACCGAGCCACAGCCTGGGCGGGCGGCGGCATTCTTGCCGACTCCGACCCCGGGGTCGAATACGACGAAACCGTCGCCAAGTTCGCACCGATCCTTGACGCACTTGGCGCCGAGTAACGTGCGCGGGCTTTAATCCGCTCGGGTTGCGAGTGTTACGTCCACTTCGAGCAGTTCACCATTGCGGACGATCATCAGCGTGATGACGTCGCCGGACGCGAACTGGCGGACGTATCCGGTCAGTGCAAGCGCCGAGGACACGTCGCGGCCGTTGACCTGAAGGACGACGTCGCCGACCTGCAGTCCCGACATCTCTGCCGGGGTGCCCCGCTCCACGACCCGCACCTGAGCACCCGTCCAACTCGTGCCCTGCGCGTTGCCAATGCCGTCAACGATTGACACGCCTAAAAAGGCGTGTTCTGCCACGCCATTGTCGATGAGTTCTCCGGCCACGCGCTGAGCGAGGTTCGAGGGGATCGCAAAGCCAAGCCCGATCGAGCCGACCTGTCCCTCACTGCCACCAAGCGAGGCTATCGACGAGGCCACACCGATCACACGCCCACTTTCATTAAACACGGGGCCACCGGAGTTGCCCGGATTCACGGCCGCATCAATCTGGATGGCGTTCGTGATCACGCGCGTGGCATCGGCATTCTCGCTCTCGGTGATCGTCTGCACCGGTCGATCAAGCGCTGAGACGATACCCGTGGTCATTGTGGACGATAATCCAAGCGGGTTGCCGATCGCAGCGACCGGATCGCCCACGATGACATCAGAGGAATCGCCGAAGCGGGCCACCGTGAGGTCATCCGGTGGGGAGACCAGTTTAATGACGGCAAGATCGGTTGATTCATCGACCCCCACGATGTCTGCTTCGTAGACGCGCCCGTCGTGCAGCGTCACAAAGACGGCCGTCGCTCCCGCAACCACGTGTTCGTTCGTGATGGTGTGGCCCTCGCCGTCAATGACGAAGCCCGATCCAGCGGATGCGCCCGCTTCCAGCGAGACGTCAATCGCCACCACGGAACCACTCACGGCACTCGCGACGGTCGACCAGTCTGGCGCAGCGCCATCTGTTTCCACGATGTCTGTGGTCCCCGAGGTGAAGGTGGTCGGAGCTGCGGCCGGCCGTGCGTTGACCCAGCGGGCATTCATGACGCCCACGCCAAGCACCCCTCCAAGCAGTGCCGCAATAAGACCAACGGCAATCAATGAGGCCCATCCCGGGCCGTTACGTTTTTTCTTTTGAGGGGCGGGCGCCTGCGCCTGCTCCCAGCGTGACCATGGGTAGTCGTCGTTCGGCATCTGGCCGTTCGGCATCTGGCCGTTCGGGGGCAGATTTGCTGAAGCCGCGCCACGGGGATTCGGCCCAGTATCGGGCATCGCTCCACCTTCAGGGCCACGAGGTGGGATCGGACCTCCAGGGCCCGCGGCGTGATCTTGCGCGTGTCCCGTTCCAGGCGCGCCTGCCTGGGGCGACGCCTCATCGGGCGCCGGCGCGCTTGCGGGCGGCTGAAACCGTGACGGTGGGTCTAGGTGTGGGACGTATGGGAAGACGTCACGATCCGGGTAGGCGAGGCGTTCCGTCGGCGGCGTCTGACGTCGTTGCCCTTCACTCTCCGGCAAAGAGCCCTCTGGCCCTACTGCACCGTCGGAGCCACGTGGCCGTTCGTCGTCGTGATTGTTCATAACTTCCTCCCTCCGGCGCGCCGTGCGCTGCCGGGTCCATCCGCACCTAATCTAGGCGTATCCGCGTCCTGGCGCCGCACTTTCGCCCGCATTTTTACTCACGGCTCAAGCGCGCGCACAATCTTGTCGCCCAAGTCACTGCGTGTGGCACGTTCATCCGCCATCGCGTTGCGCCCGAGGTCAACGTGCACGATCCGAACGCCGCTGACACGCCCCAGCGCCTCGGTGAACTCGACGAGGGTGGCGGGAGCAACGTATTCGACACCGACGGCGCGAGCGGCTGCTTCGACGTCCAGTTCTTTTTCGGTGCGGAACGCACGGTCGTAAGCGATCTCGGGGCCCAGCCCGTATTCGAGCGTGGCAAACAATGAGCCACCGTGATCGTCGATGACCACGACATCGAGGCCCGGAATGATCTGCCCCACACCGCGCACAAGCGCACCAAGATCGTGGATGAAGGCAAGATCTCCGACGACGACGCGCACTGGCTCCCCCAACGCGATCGAGGTGCCAATGGCCGTGGACATCGTGCCGTCGATGCCGGCGAGCCCACGATTGGCAAACCGCGCGCCGGCGGGCGATCCGCCGTACAAGTTGACCTCTCGAATGATCGACGACGCCGCAATCTGGGTGGGCACAGGAGATGCGGTCAAGGCGCGGGCGATCGTTGGGAACGAGAGCTCCACGCCGATCTCGTGGTCGATGGCGGCGTCCGCAACCGAGCTGGCCTCCAGCCAACTCTGGAGCCACTCAGCCTCCGCGTGTGCCAGCAGGCCGTTGACGTCATCCAGATCGGCGACGTGTGCGGTGCCGGCGGCGTCGGTGTAGCCGGCCCCCTCGTCAACGGCGAAGACGGTCACGGAAGGATCGGCGAGCAAGCGGGTGACCTCGCGGGTGAGGGTGGGGTGTCCGAGCACGATGACCGAATCGATACGGTCCCGTAGTGGCGTACGTAAAAGGTACGGATGCGCGTTCACCGCGTTCGGGTGAGTGCGTAGCGCGCCGGTTGGTTCCGCGAGGATCGGCACGCGGGCAAGGTTGGGCACGCGTTCGAGGAGCTGAACCTCGCCAGTAAACATCGGGTTCGCGCGAATCGATGGTCCGGACACGACAACGGGATAGCGGCCGGGTGCCGGCCGGTCTGGCAGGCAATCGGCCCTGACCTCGTCCCATGTCGATCCGGGGAGGAGCGGCTCGCGGAACGCCACATTAATAAGCACGGGACCAGGTTCGGCGCTTTGTGCCTTGCGCACGGCCCGGATGACCTGACCGCGTACGTGGGGCGCATCGGCCGGTATCTCAGCGACAAACCGGACCGAGCCCTCGAGCACGGCGCGGTGGTCGGCGGTCTGTGAGGCGCGAACCCCGCGGCTCTCGTTCGGTCGGTCGGCGGCAAGAACAATGAGTGGCACGCCCGCGTAGTTGGCCTCCTCAACCGCGGGATGCAGGTTCGCAACCGCAGATCCCGACGTCGTCACAACCGCGGCGGGCTTGCCCGCAACGCCGGAGCCGAGGGCTATAAAGCCTGCAACGCGCTCGTCGGTTTCAATATGCAGGGTGATGATTCCGGCGTCGGCGGCGTCGCCAAGTGCGTAGGCGAGCGGGGCAGATCGCGAACCGGGACACAACACGAACGTGCTCACGCCAGCCTTGACCAGCTCGGCAATCACCGCGCGCGCCACGCGCGTCGAGCCTTCTATCACCTGAGTCCTCCCATAAATTCGTAATCTCCACTGACTTGACCGCCGCGTGTTGCGTGCTCCCACATTGCCCTCAGACGGGACTGCCAGCGGGCGGTTAACTCGGCGCTGACCGGCTCGGAGTATTCCGGAACGATATCGCGGATCGCGATCTCGCCGCCGATTGGCGTCAGCGGGTTGGCGGCCACGTCTCGCTCAAAAAGTCGCGAGGTAGCAAGCCCGCATGCGTGCGGCAGTTCGGGAAGCGACGCTGCGAGCGCGAGCCCCGCTCGCAGGCCCACCGAGCTCTCCACCGCCGACGACACGACGATGGGCAGACCGAGCGTGTCCTGTAGAGCGAGAGCCGCACGCACACCGCCGAGTGGCTGATTCTTGAGCACGGCGACATCAGCCGCGTCCATACGCTTGATGTCCTCGATCGCGTTGTCGAGCCGAATTGATTCATCGGCCGCGATCG